>DIWQ01000013.1 GCA_002423555.1 Patescibacteria group bacterium UBA6102 | reverse complement strand
CTGACGACAACCATGCAGCACCTGTCCCGCCGTCCTTGTGGGAAACTCCGCTTTCACGGAGACGTCGTCGGGCGTCTTAGCCAGGTAAGGTTACTCGTTTGTTATCGAATTAAGCCACATGATCCACCGCTTGTGTGAGCCCCCGTCNNTTTGAGTTTTAGCCTTGCGGCCGTACTTCCCAGGCGGGACACTTAACGCGTTAGCTTCGCCACTTGAAGGGTCGACACTTCAAGCAACCAGTGTCCATCGTTTAGGGCGTGGACTACAAGGGTATCTAATCCTTTTTGCTCCCCACGCTTTCGTTCCTCAGCGTCAAGAATGCCCCAGCTATCTGCCTTCGCTTTTGGTGTTCCGCACGATATCAACGGATTTCACCCCTACACCGTGCGTTCCGATAGCCCCTAGCACCTTCAAGTTCGGAAGTTTCCAATACTCGCCCCGGGTTGAGCCCGGATATTTGATATCAGACTTTCCGAACCGCCTACGAACACTTTACGCCCAATAAATCCGGATAACGCTTGCGGGTTCTGTATTACCGCTGCTGCTGGCACAGAATTAGCCCCCGCTTATTCATAGGGTACCGTCAATTACTTCTTTCCCTATAAAAGGAGTTTACGGCGCGAACGTCTTCATCCTCCACGCAATGTCGCTGGATCAGGCTTTCGCCCATTGTCCAATATTCTCGGCTGCTGCCACCCGTAGGTGTCTGGGCCGTGTCGCAGTCCCAGTGTTGGGGAACAAGCTCTCACTCCCCCTAACCGTCATCGCCTTGGTGGGCCGTTACCCCGCCAACAAGCTGATAGTTCGCAGGCTCATCAATGACCGGCTTGCGCCTTTCAAGTTCATTCTTAGGAATGAACTTGACATCGGGAATTACTCCGTCTTTCGACGGGCTATGCCCGTGTCAATGGTAAATTACCTACGTGTTACTAACCCGTTCGCCGCTAACCAAGCATCTTGCACAGGAAAATCCTAACCATTCGCAAATACTCGCTCAACATATTCAAGGCCGTTTCAAAAATCAATACTGCATCCTTTGTTGAGACTCAACTTACCACTAATCAGAATTCCCTTGTGCAAGACACTTGATTCGCTCGACTTGCATGCCTTATCCACATTGCCAGCGTTCATCCTGGACCAGGATCAAATCCTCAGTAAAAGAGTCCAAGACAACTTCAAAAAATTCTTTGCGTGCTTTTGTTAAAGCGCACGCGACTTTTGGCTCACGAAATATTTTTGTGGAAAATTAAAAATATTTCGCTATTCAATTTTAGAAGTTCTCACCCCTCGGCGTGCTCGCCTCGGGATTTCCTCGCTCGCGCTCGGTCACCCCTCGGCAATTCTAACTGCTTGTTAAAAACAAACAAAAAATCATAATATCATACAATTTATTATGACTTTTTTCTTGCCGTTAACTTTTCGCCAAAACGTTTACTTGCTCGGGCAGGAATTGCAGGAACAGGTGCAAATTTTGGGTGCGGGTTTTTTCTTATCCGTTTTTTTTGCCGGTGCTTTTTTGTCCGCCATGTTTTTATAATTAACCCGGCAACAATGACAGCTTACCCTTTTTTAAAACCAATGTCAAGGACTCGCGTTTCCTGTCAAATTCTTCCAAAATGGGTTGAAAAAATTTGAAAGAAAAAGGTGGAAAATTGCTATAATAAATAAAAGATAATATAGGAAATTATAGCAACCAAAATCGAAATTCTCATTCTTCCTTTGGCTTTTTTCCGCCTCATATTTTCATCTCCTATTCTCTGGAGAATGGGAGACAATGAACTATTATTGTTAATTCTTTTTCCTCCTTTTCCGGCAATTCCAAATGCCGGGCATAAGCAAGTGTATAGCCCAACCGCTTCCGATTGTCAATGGTTGTGTTTCTTCTTTGGTTTTGCTAGGATGGACAATCAAGAAATCCTTTATGGCCGGCGACAATATTCCGGGAAAAATCCCGCCTCAAAATTTGGAAATTGAGCAATCGGTATTGAGTTGCCTGATGCTGGATCATAACGCGATGAGCAAAGTCGCGGATGTTTTGTCGTCCGACGATTTTTACAAACACAATCATCGCACGATCTACGAAGTTTGTCGCGAGTTGTTTGAAAAAGGCGACCCGATTGATTTTTTATCGGTTTCCAATCGTTTGAAAGAAAAGGGCGAATTGGAAGCAATCGGCGGCAGTACTTACTTGACCGAACTGGTCAATCTGGTGCCCAGCTTCGGACACGTGGCGTCCTATGCCCGAATCGTGCGCCACAAGCGGGTCTTGCGCGACTTAATCTCGGTGTCGCGCGATATTGAAATGCTTGGCTATGACGAAAGCGAGGACCTGGAAACGGTGCTGGATGCCGCGGAAAAAAAGATTTTCAATATCGCGCAAAAAGGAATTTCCCAGGAATTTACCGCCATCAAAGAAACTCTGCCGGACGCGTTTGACCGCATTGAACGATTGTCGCAAGGAAGCGGCACGCGCGGCCTGCCCACCGGTTTTGTTGATCTGGACAAAATGCTTTCGGGTTTGCAGAAATCCGATCTGGTGATTCTGGCGGCGCGGCCGTCGTTGGGTAAGTCCACACTGGCGTTGAATATCGCCGCCAATATTGCCGCCACGGAAAAAATTCCCGTGGGCGTGTTTTCGCTGGAAATGTCAAAAGACCAAATGGTGGATCGCTTGATTTCGGCCTATTCGGGGGTGGATTTGTGGAAAATCCGCACCGGCCGACTGCAAACCGAAGACTTTGAAAATATCCAGCGGGCGCTGGGAATTCTGGCGGAAATGCCGCTGTTTATTGATGATGTCGGCTCCCCGTCCGTTTTGCAGATGAAAGCGTTGTCGCGCCGCTTGCAAGCGGAAAACGGCTTGGGACTATTGGTGATTGACTACCTGCAATTGATGGAGCCGCTCAACCGCATGGCCAGCCCCGTCCAACAAGTTTCGGAAAATTCTCGCGCCCTGAAAGGGTTGGCACGGGAACTCAATATCCCCATCCTTGTCCTATCCCAGCTTTCCCGCGCGGTGGAACAACGCATCCCGCCGGTGCCCAAGTTGTCCGATCTGCGGGAATCTGGCGCCATTGAGCAGGACGCGGACGTGGTGATGTTTATTTATCGCGAAGACCGTTATCGCGAAAACAGCGAAAAGAAAGGCATTGCCGAAATCATTGTTGCCAAGCACCGCAACGGCCCGGTGGGCAAGCAAAACCTGTTTTTTGACGAACGCACCGTGTGCTTCAAAAACTACACCGAAGGTTACGAATACCAAGATCAAGGCCAATACGCGGCAAGCGAAGAACAATTGATATAAACATTGAACCTTGAACTTTGACGAAATGCGGGAATGCAACATTGAACATTAAATTTTGATAAAAATCAAAAAGCGCGGCTCCCCCGCGCTTTTGTAAAAATTGCATAAATGACACCTATGCAATTATCGCAACCCGCGCCCGCGTTATAAGTTCAAGTATTTTTTGATGATTGATTCAAATTCTTTAATATCATCAATGCCGGACATCAAAACTTCGTAGGCAATGCCAAAATCAAATTTCTGGTAATCGTGGATGATTGAATTTCGAAAACCGGTCATTTTAATCATTTTTTGCGCCAGCTCAATAGAAATAATATTCTTTTCTTTCAAAGTTTCAAAAACATCGGCATATGAAGCGGGGCGGTAAAAATCCTTGAACGCAATCACCGCTTCGCCCAAATCAATCGCGGATTGGCAGATTAAATATAAGTATCGCTCCAAAGCGCCTTTGAGAGTGGCGTCATTTTTCAAGCTTTCTTGCAAATGTTGGCGATAATTCATCAATTGAGCGTAATATTCGTCAATCGCTTTGAATTTGGATTCAATGGCGTTAATTGTAGTCATTTTATTTTTTGATATTTGTCAATAAGAATACGAAAATCAAAATATTCGTTCATAATTTTCGGCTCAACAATAACCTTATACGGCTCTTTTTCAAAGAGAAGTTTGCCTTCGCTGATGATTGCGTGTTTCAGATATACATTATCCGTGTCGTTTATCACCGCCACATCAACTTTGTTGGTTTTTAAAGTCTGCGATAGTTTTCCCATCAAGCTAAACTTAATGTCGTATCTCTTTTTTATGTCCGGCTCATCCAAATAGACCGCGAAATCATAATCACTCATCGGCCCGCGCGTGTTTGTGGCCGTGGAACCGAAAATATACGCCAAAACAATTTGGGGCATCTCGCGCGCCAAATCTTTCATTAAATCCCGATATTTTTGCAAATCATTTTCAATATCATCCTTCATATCCTCAACATACCAAAAACCCGCCCAAAATAAAAGAACGCGATAATTGCATAGGTGGCACCTATGCAATTATCACAACCCGCGCTCGCATAAAAAAAGAGCCCCGAGAATTTAACCCTCGAGGGAACCCGAAGTGTCAGCGGTTATGGCGACCGACTGAATGAAGTGTATGACTTCATTGACTACTTTTTGATGCTTCCAAACTTGGTGGTGGTTAAGCAATGGGAATCTCGCTACTTTTCCAAAACCGGTATTTGGAAACGATCCGAAGAGTAGCTGTCCGCCAATGGCGAACCATCCTCTGATTTCAAGAATTGGCGGCCAAAATTTTTTCTCTTCAAGTGCCCCATCTATGAATTTGAGTCCTTCGCTGTTATTACGGAGTCCGGTAATTACAGCTTCATTGGTAAGATCAAACTTACCAAATTTAAGAACCCAATCAGGCGATCCTCCGAACGGCACGTCTTCAAGAATAAGAAAGTCTACGTCCATTGAATAAGCAGTTATCATCGCTATAATACCGCCCAACGAATGGCCGCTTAAGCCGATTAAGGCATTTGGATTTTCTTCATATACCTCATCTACTTCCAGTTGTGCCTCTTCGACAGCTTCAAAGACGGGGATTTTTGTTAACCCAAAGGGCCAGACGCGTAATTCTCTGAGCTCGATATCCCATTCGGCATATTTTTTTCTAAGTGACGGAATATCCACTCGTCTTCTTCGCTGAGCTTTCATATCGTCTACCGTATATCCCGCAATATGCAGGATTATTTTCTTTCTTCCCAATCAAATCACCTCCTTATTATTAAATTTTGACTGGAACTGGGTGCACCATAGCATAAAATTGGTTTTTTGTCAAATTTGGGACAAGTAACCACTCACCGGGTTTAAAATTAAAGGGGTCTATCCCTCGTTACTGCGAGGGTTAGACCCCTTTAATTTTCGCGCTTAAAATTCTTTTGCCAGGGTTTAACCGCTCGCGATTATCCCTCGGATTACCTCGGGGCAAGCACGAGGGATAGACCCTTAAAAATACAAGGATATGTTACCCCATTGAGTGGTTACTGGGACAAATGACAATTTGGAAAAAAATTGACATTGTCTATGCGGGTTTTGTATAATAAAAATGCTAAAGGAAGTTAATTGCGATTATGGCAAAATTATCAAAAAAACAACCGGTAACTTTGGAGTCGCTGGCGCAAACCATGGCGGCGGGATTTTCAACTCTTGATAAAAAGATTGACACCAAGTTTGGGATTTTGGATAAAAAAATTGACGCGGTAGATAAAAAAATTGATGATACCTCCGAACAGTTGTTGATAAAAATGCAACAGGGATTCTTGGAACAGATCGAGAGAATTGAGTGTGTTGAGCGAAGTGTTACCGAATTGAAGGCCGGGCAAGCGCGGATTGAAACAAATTTAGCGGGTGCCGCACGCAATATTGATTTGATGGATTTGCGTGCCGAAGTGGAAATTTTAAAACGAAAAGTGTAATTTTGAAACTCAAAAACCGCTCCAAAATTGGAGCGGTTTTGATAATAATTACTTTAGTTCAACCCCCGTTATTTCCACTTCAGTCAACTGCTGGCGATGGCCTTTTTTCAGATGATAGCGCTTCTTGGCTTTGTATTTGTAGGCAATCACCTTGGGGCCTTTGGTTTGCGCCACAATTTTGGCGGACACGGCCGCGCCAGCCACCACAGGCTGTCCCACGGAAACTTTCTTATCGTCCCCTTCCACCAGCAAAACTTCTTCAAACTTAATTGCGGCGCCTTCCTCGCCTGCCAATTTTTCCACTTTCAATTTTTGTCCCGGGGTCACGATGTATTGTTTCCCGCCGGTCTTGATAACGGCCAACATGAATTTATTATTTATTAAGATTATTCTAACCCGTTTATGCTATAATGATTTGCTCCAAAAGTCAACAAATAAATGACATAAATAAATTGTATTTGTATTTGTATTTTGTAGGGGCGGGCTTTATGTCCGCCCGCATCTCAAGGGGTAACCACAAGGGTTGCCCCTACAAATGCGACTTTTTCGTATTCTATTAATCCAAATTTGGTTTATCGATTTGCCCGTTTTCTAATTTGTCGCGGTCGGCGCCGGTGATTTTTAGTACATCTTTGTCTATTTTGCCGAATTCCTTGTAAGCGGCGTTATAGGTGTTCACCGAGGTTGCCAGATGGCCGCCCAGACGCTGTAAACAGTCATTGTAGGCGCACAGGTGCTTTTCCAGCATTTCTACGCGCTGGCGGATTTCTTTGGCGGATTCTTCAATTTGCAGGGCGCGCAGGCCTTGCAGGACGGTTTGCAAATAGGCCAAGAAGTTTGTGGGCGACACGATGATCACCCGTTTCTGAGTGAAGGCGTATTCAATCAAGTCGCGGGTGTTGACTTTCACCGCGCCAACCTCGTTGATAAGCAAATCGTAATAAATGCCTTCCGAGGGGATAAACATCAGCGCGAATTCCATCGTCCCTTCGCCGGGGCGGATGTATTTTGAAGTTTCGTCAATACGCATTTTCAAATCGGCCTTGAAAATCTTTTCCAGTTCCCGCTTGCGGGTTTCGTCTTTTTCGTTGATGATTTTGTTGTAGTTTTCCAGCGAGAATTTGGAATCAATGGGAATGATTTTGTCCTTCACGAAAACCGCGGCGTCCACAATTTCGCCGTTCTTGAACTTGTATTGCATCTGAAACGATTGTGGCGGCAAAACATTTTTCAGCACCGTTTCCAGATAATACTCGCCCAAGATCCCCCGCTGTTTTGGGTTTTTGAGAATGTTTTCCAGCGATTGCAGTTGTTGCGCAAAACCCACTACCTGCTTATTGGTGCTGTCCAATTCGGTGAGTTTTTGGGTGACATCCTTGATCACGGCAAAACTTTGCCCGAACTGCTCCTGCATCGCCCGATTGGATTCGGTGAGCTTTGAATCCAGTGTCTGGCTCACCTGGTTCAATTGTTGCTGTAGCATAGCTAGGCCCGCGTCATTTTTGGGCGCTTCTTCCGGTTTTCTCTTGCGCAACAAAACCCATGTCTGCAATCCCAGCGCCAAAATCACCGCAACAAAAAGCAATAAAGTTATTGTATCCATATTCCCAGATTACGCCCGCCCTCCCAAAAAATCAAATTCAAATTCCTTACATTTTTTGCGACCGCAAAAAATGTAAGGAATTTGAAATCGTATTCAATTTATATTTGAATTATATTTAAACTATACCAATGCATATACATCCAAAATAAGCGATAGAGTTTATTTTTTTACTCGCTATTGAAAATTATTTCAGGAATTTGGCAGTGGGGGTGCGGGATTTTTTTAATTCTTCAGGCGTGCCGGTGAAGATGATTTGGCCGCCGTTGGCGCCGCCGTCCGGACCCATTTCCACGCACCAGTCGGCTTCTTTGATGAAATCAAGATTGTGTTCAATCACGATCACGGTGTTGCCTTTTTCCACAAGGCGGCGCAAAATAATCAGCAATTTTTTGGCGTCGTCAAAGTGCAGGCCCACGGTGGGTTCGTCCAAAATATAAATTGTTCGGCCGGTGTCGCGCTTGGCCAGTTCCGTGGCCAATTTCACCCGCTGGGCTTCCCCGCCCGACAAGCTGGGCGCGGATTGCCCCAACTGCAAATAGCCCAACCCGATGTCGGAAAGCGTTTGCATCTTGTCGTTGATCGGCGGGATGTCGGCAAAAAAGTTTTTCGCTTCGTCAACGCTCATTTCCAAAACATCGGCGATGCTTTTGTCGCGATATTTGGCGCTTAACACTTCGGCGGTGAACCGCTTGCCTTGGCAGGCCTCGCATTCCACATAGATATCGGGCAGAAAATACATTTCCACCTTTTGCCAGCCTTCGCCGGCGCAAACGGGACATCTTCCTTTTTGGGTGTTGAACGAAAAATGGCCGGGGGTGAACCCCCGGATTTGGCTGTCGCGGGTGCGCGTGTAGAGTTCGCGAATATAATTGAACACTCCCGTGTAGGTCGCGGGATTGGAGCGCGGCGTTTTGCCGATGGGGCTTTGATCCACCAGCACCGCTTTGTTGATGCGTTCGGTTCCGGCCAGCGATTCATATTTTCCCGGCACCGTCCGGGCGCGCATCAAATCGCGCAACAGCACCGCCGCCAGCGTTTCAATCACCAGCGTGCTTTTTCCCGATCCGGAAACGCCGCAAACCGCAGTAAGTTTTCCGAGGGGAATTTTCAAGTCCGCGCCCTTCAGTGTGAACTGTTTGGCACCGGCCAGCTCCAGCCACAAAGTGCGTTCGCTCACCTCTCTCTTTTTGAACCCCGCCGAAATGGACATTCTTCCCGAGAGATATTTGCCGGTGAGGGTTTTGGCGCGCAAGAGCTGTTTGGGCGTGCCTTCAAAAACCAGCTTGCCGCCGTGCTTGCCCGCGGCCGGGCCGATCTCAATCACCCAATCGGCGGCTTGGATCACCTGCTCGTCGTGCTCCACCACGATGACAGTGTTTTTCAAGTCTTTTAATTTTTTCAGCGCGCCGATCAGGCGGTCAACATCCCGCTGATGCAATCCCACGGTGGGCTCGTCCAGCACATAAACCACGCCCGAGAGGGCC
>DIWQ01000006.1:2562-8136 GCA_002423555.1 Patescibacteria group bacterium UBA6102 | reverse complement strand
TGACATTTCTATTATCATTTGACATTATGATCCTCAATCTTGACAAATTTAAAATTAAGTTCAGAATAGCCGCAAGATAAAGTTCATTGTCAAAAACTAAAAAAGGAGGCAAAGGAATTGTTGTCAAAAACGATTGTGATTTTTTGGTTGGTAATGTTGCTGTTTTTGCCGATTGCGTTGGCGAGTTCGCCAACGGTGTCTTGCGTTGGTTGTGATGATAGGAAGACAGGTGAAATCACCACTGACGGAACTAACTCTTGGCAAACTTTTTATGCCAAGGAGGGTAGCCGGATTACATTGCAAGGCAGTTCCGGCTTTTGGGAAGATGATAGCGGTCGAAAAATCAGTGACGGAAGTTCGCTGGAATTTTCTGTCAAAGATAGCACCGAGCGTGTCCTGATGTCGCCAAGCGGGGATTTTCACGCGACGATAAGTCTCGTTTTGCTATCATCATGCGTTCCCGAATGGCGATCGGGGATTAAGATCAACGGCGATGAATACGGCAAAGACGATACCCGGGAGACCGCGGCCGGAGAAGAACTTAGTTTTAGTGTGAGGATTGGGAGCGGTTGCAAGAATTATCGGGTTGAGTGGAGCGCGAATCCACCTTCGGCGGTTGCCTTTGACAATTACCGGTCGCTTTCCACCAAAGGATATGTGGCTAAGGATTATTCGGGCAAGAATCCTGTGGTGAAGATTGTCCTTATCTCCGAAAATGGAGAGAGGCGGCGCGAAAAAACCATTAATCTGATAGTTAAAAAAAATTCCGCGCCGGCCATTAAAGTCAGAGTCGGTTCTTCAATTGCCTCATACACATCTTTTGAGGTTTCGTTTGAAGGATCGACAACCGGCAGGTCCGGCGACGAGGACGGCGATTATATTGCCGAAATTGAAGCATGGCTGAAGGACGCCAATGGTAAATCGGTGGGCCACAGCCGGAGGACCATGGATCGGAAAAAAAAATTGCCGGCCTTGAGTTTAACGCCCGGAAGTGTGGGGCAATATACTCTGACCGCTACCATCACCGACCGCTACGGCGCGACCGACACCGCCGATGTCACCGTTTTGGTGACCGAGAAAGGCGATAGCGGCAGAGACAAGCCGTTGCTCCATGTGATGGAACCCATTAATTGTGTTGCCGGGGAGTTCTGCGATCTTAGTGTTCGCGGTGCCGATAAAAATATTTTCACAGAATATTTTTATCAAGGGAAAAAAATGGTTAAGCCATTTAAATTTCCTCTCGGTGATCACGAAGTTCTCATCAGGGCATATTATCTTGATGATAACGGCCGGCGGAAAAACGTAACCACAAAAACCATACGGGTCCATGTGGCTACTGATTCCAATTCCAATGCCTCTGCTATCGCCGAACCCGCGAACATGGCGCCGATTGCGCGCGAAGATCCGACCGAGACTCAAAAATCGCCGCTGGACGGTATATTAGCCATAATCGCCTTGCCGATTGCCGTTTGGCGAGCGCGGCGAAAAATTATGAAAAGCTGACTTGTGTCGGCTGTTTTTTTGGAAATTTTTAATCCTCTTGAAAAAAACCCAACGATGGAGTAGTATCTATTTGTCAGAATCTGTTTTGCCAAAATTTATTCCGGCGTGGCGCAACGGTAGCGCGGTTCGCTGTTAACGAAAAGGTTGTAGGTTCGAATCCTACCGCCGGAGCCCTTCGGCAAGCTCAGGGCAAGCCCTAAAAAGCCATGCTCAAGAATGCCAAAACTATATGGTACACATATTTACTTCTTTGCGACAAGAAAACTTTTTATGTAGGAATATCGAATAATTTAGATGAAAGACTGCGCGAGCATCAAAACAAGAAACCATTTTTTACAAAAAAGTTTTCTTGTATTGACTTAGTTTACTGTGAAAGATATTTTACCGCCAACGAAGCCGCGAAGAGGGAAAAACAAATAAAGGGTTGGAGTCGTGCAAAGAAGCAAATGTTGATAACTGGCCAACTTGGGATTAACGCTTGCCCGGAGATTGTTGATTCGTTCCGCGATATAGGGTGCCAGAATTGAGTTTATGCTGAGCGTAGCCGAAGCAAATCCTACCGCCGGAGCCCAGTTTCAAGAATCGCCGATTCGGCGGTTTTTTGGTGGAATGGGGCAATGAAACTGCGGATCAAATAAAAATTAAAATTGAGATTGAAGATGGCGAGATTTATCTTGTAAATTTTGCTATAATGAACCAATCGGGAGCAAGTCCCGAAGCGTTCCGCCCGCTTCGCTGAACGCGCCGTGTCCGGGAGTTTGATTTGTTGCCTCCGCTTCGTAATGTTACGAGCTGTCTAATAAATCGTATCAGTTAGTATTAATATAAATATATGAAAATAATTAAATGGACCGCCAGAATAATTGCATTGTGCGTTTTGCTTTTCGCTCTGCCGTTTTATTTCGGTTATGGCAACCCGTTGCCGTTTGCCAATCCCGATTATTCGTTGTGGGAGAATGTTGCATTGGCGATGATGCCGCTGGTTTTTATCGGGTTGGCTCTGGGCTGGAAATATCCCAAAGTCGGAGGATGGCTTATTGTCGCCGCGGTCGCAACGGGTTTTGCCGTCGGATTTCTGACGGAAGCGAATCTGAGCGCCAACTTGGCGGTTCCTCTCATCCCGGGAATTTTATATTTAATTGATGGCTATAAAAATACCCGAAAGGTTGCTTGATGAATTTTGCCCCGCACTGGCAACGCCGGCAAAAACAACAGGGGTTGGGCCCCTATTTTTAACCCCCGTTATTTGGTTTTCCATATTCCATGCGGAATATGGGCGCCAAGCCGTGCGGTGGTTAGAGGTTGAAAGGAAGGGCGGGGGAATGTTATATTTATGTTATATTTGTGCTATATTTAAACATAGCATCATTGATAACCGCAAAATAATATGAATCGCAAAGCTGACGAAAGAAACATCCGCAAGTTGACGCGATTGGGCAAATTGTCAATCGCGGTGACCATTCCGCGCGATCTGGTCGTGGAGCTTGGCTGGCGCGAAGGCCAAAAGGTCGTGGCCAAAAAGCGCGGGCGCGGCGTTTTCATTGAAGACTGGCAACCAAAGGATTGAAGAATTAATCAAATTGGTTCATAAAAAGCCAAATATATTTCGTGCTGAATTTTGAAAGCATTGTAAATTAATATGAGCAATCAAAACGAAGAGTGCTGTCCCAAATTTGATCCCGTGCCTTGGGACGGAAAGGTTTTGGAGTGGGGAAATAAAAAATTTATCAAGGGCAAGGTTTTCACTTTGTTTTTTATGCCGGTGAATTTTGGATCGGTGATCGTTAAATTGATGGCCAAGGTCAAGGATGCCGGCGCCGGCACGCCGGAGAATCTTTGTTTGTCGGACCACACTTCAAAATGGAACATGGATTTGTATCTGGCGGTGGACAAAGAAATTCCCGAGGCTGAAAATGTTGTGCTGTCGGGCAGATTTTTCAGCAAGGTCTACGAAGGGGACTTCAAGGAAACCGGCGAGTGGTGCCGGGATTTTGAGAATATCGCCAAAGAGAGGGGGATGAAGATTGAAAAATGGTATATGTGGTACACCACTTGCCCCAAGTGTGCCAAAAAATACGGCAAGAATTACACGGTGATTGTCGGCAAGATCAATTGAACGCGTCTGGCGGCGCGGATTGAAAATCAACGGGGAGCGTCCCCGTTTTTGTTTTGGCCGGCGATTCGGGGCGATTTTTCCCCGGCGGGGCTTGACATAAAAGTTAGAATAATATAACATTATAATTGTTAGAAATAATTAACTAAAACGTATGACACTAAAACAATACAAGATTTGCCGCATTGCGATTGTTTTCGCTCTTTCAATGCTTATCAGTGTTTCCATCACCTTGGATAACTATTATCTGCCAATTGTTTTTGTGATCACCGCCGCCGCGGCGATGTATTATTGTAAGAAACAGCTCAACGCCAAGGAAGTGATGGCCGACGAACGAGATTATCAAATCGCGGGTACGGCCTCCCGCTATGCCATCTCGATTTACGGCTGGATCGCCACGGTCGGGATTTTCATTTTGATGGCGATTTCCCCCTCAAGAGACAATGCGCTTTATATTGCGGCCCAGTGTTGGGCGTTCAGCGTTTGTTTTCTGCTTCTTGCCAACGCTTTCATTTTCAGATATTTGATCAAAAAACAAAAATAGCGATGAAAAACAAGATCAAAGAAATGAGAAACGAATCAGGGATGACTCAGGAAGAACTGGCGCAAAAAGCCGGTGTCCGGCGGGAAACGATCGTGTTTTTAGAGCAGGGAAAATACAATCCTTCCCTCAAGCTGGCGATGGAAATTGCCAAAGTTTTCAAAATGAAGGTGGACGATTTGTTTTATTGAGGCAATTATCTGTTATAATGGGTTTAACGGATTGTCCGGTCGCCTCGCGGCAAATCATGCTCCGTGGAAAATTTTTCCGCGGTTCCAAAATATGAAAAAAAGCATCATTTTCGCGTTATTAATCGTTCTGGCGTCTTTTGGCGTAAGCGCTTATTTTTATCCGCAAACGCCCGAAACTGTGGCATCGCATTGGAACATTGACGGTGAAGTTAACGGCTATATGTCCAAATTTTGGGGATTGTTTTTGATGCCGATCGTTTCTTTGGCGATGCTTTTGTTTTTTTGGGTCATTCCAAAAATTGACCCGTTAAAGCCGAACATTGAAAAATTCAGAAAATATTTTGATGCGTTTATCGTCGTTTTCCTTCTCTTTTTTCTCTATGTCCATCTTTTAACCGTGGTCTGGAATCTGGGAGCCAGATTCAATATGGTTCAGTTTATGTCGCCGGCGTTTGGCGTGCTGTTTTATTACTGTGGGGTATTAATGGAAAAGGCTCAACGGAACTGGTTTATCGGCATCAGAACTCCGTGGACGATCAGTAACGAAGAAGTCTGGGACAAAACTCATCGCCTTGCCGGAAAATTATTCAAGATTACCGGCATAATTGCCCTTGGAGGATTGGTTCTGCCCGGCGCGGCTTTTTATCTGGTTATTTTCCCGATTTTGTTCTTTTCGCTTTACATCACGGTCTATTCTTACTGGGAATACAAAAATATTTCCCGCAAACATAAAAACCTATGAAAAAAAGTATTTGGATAATCGTTATCATTGTAATTTTTTGTGCCGGTGCGGCGGCGTGGTATGCAGGACGCAAAAATGACGCGGGTTCCGCCGGAGAAACTCCTTTGGGCCAAACGGGACTGCCGGAACAAAGCGCGGCCGGTGAACAAATTTTCATCGCGCAAGCGGTTTATGTTTGCGACGGCGGCAAAACCGTTAAAGCGTCTTTCTATGAGGGCGAGCCTGTTTTCGTTGAACCCGGGCAAATGCCGATTCCCGCGGGCAGTGTGAAAATTGTTCTGGACGACGGGCGGAATTTTGATTTGCCGCAGACGATTTCGGCATCGGGAGTCCGCTATGCCAACGAGGACGAGTCGTTCATTTTCTGGAACAAGGGTGACGCTGTGATGATTTTTGAAAACGGCGAGGAAAAGAACTACACCAATTGCGTCGCGCCGGCGGCCGGAGGCGATCAAGCCGAAATCAATCAGTAGTCCGTTGCTTT
>DIWQ01000006.1:0-2491 GCA_002423555.1 Patescibacteria group bacterium UBA6102 | reverse complement strand
ATTACACTGGAAGAAATTGTTGAGGCCGTAAATGCCAACGAAAAAACTATTGGCGAACACGTAAGGCGGCTTTTTACGGCGGGGCTTGTGAACAAAAAGTATCGCGGCAAATTCGTGGAACATTCTTTGACGCCCTACGGAAAAACTTTTGTTAAGTTCTTGGAAGCTTTCCGCCGCATATCGGACACACCCTTATAAACTTGAGTTTTTAAGGATGTGTTAATGGCGGGAGAGATTGTGGCGGTTTTCGGCGGTTTGATGAAGCAAAAAACCCGCGAAAGCGGATTTTTTGCGCAAGATTTGATTGGATAAACTACGAGAGGTGGGCGGAAACCAGCTTGGTCATTTCAAACATATTGACCACTTTCTTGCCTCCAAACACCGCCTGCAAGTTCGCATCGGCGTTGATGTTGCGCTTGTTCTTCGGGTCTTGCAAACTGTTTTTCTTAATATATTCCCAAAGTTTCTTCACGACTTCGGAACGGGGCATCGGCCCCTTGCCGACGACGGCGGCTAACGTATCGCTCACATTCATCGGCTTCATAAAAGCCGAATTTGCTTTTTGTGCCATATTTTATTTTTCCGCCGTGTTAACGCGGTCGGAATTATTATTTTCAATCCTTTATGGAAAGATAGCATAAATTTGTTTTGTGTCCAATAGTTTTTCCACAATTTGTCATTTTTTCCGATTGTTCCCGATTTGGTTAAAACGGCGTTGCCGCGGCTTGCCTTCCATATTTGTTGTGCGGCGTGACCATCATGTTGCTGCCGGGTGCGCAATAGTAACCACTCACCGGAGATTGTATTTTGAGGGTCTATCCCTCGAGCTTGTCCCGAGGTAATCCGAGAGATACTCGCGAGCGGTTAGACCCTGGTAAAAGAATTTTAAGCGCGAAATTAAAGGGGACTAACCCTCGCAGTAACGAGGGATAGACCCCTTTAATTTTAAACCCGGTGAGTGATCACTGTGCGATGCTACTTACACGATTTTTATTTTGGTGTATGATAGAACAATAGTCAACAACGATGAATTTATGGCGACGAACACAGGTGAAATTTCGGAGAAAACGGCGGCGATGAAGCAAATCAAGGATGAGGTGGTGGCCTGCCGAAAATGCGCACTTTGCGAGTTCCGCCGGCAAAACAATTATTTTCCGGTGATCGGACAGGGAAATCATTGCGCCAAAATTATGTTTGTGGGCGAGGCTCCCGGAACAAACGAAGCCAAAACCGGCCGGCCGTTTTGCGGTGCGGCGGGAAAAATTTTAGACGAGCTTTTGTCGTCGGCGGGAATCGAAAGAGAGGAGGTTTATATCGGCAACGTTCTTAAGGACCGGCCGCCGGGCAATCGCAATCCCCAGCCGGAAGAAATTGCCGCCTGCACGCCTTATTTGGAGCGGCAGATTGAAATCATCAATCCCGAAGTAATCGGCGCCTTGGGAAATTTTTCCGCGGCGTTCTTGCTGGAAAAATACGGACTGAAAGATAAAATACAAGGCATCAGCAAAATCCACGGCCAGATTTTTGAAACCGGGCCGGAGTTTGGCGGCAAAATTATCGTGCCGCTTTATCATCCCGCGGTGGCGGTCTATAACGCCAATATGAAAGAAATCTTGAAAAATGATTTTCAAATTTTAGCGCGCCGGATCGGCAAAAATTAAAAATGATATGGAAAAAGAAAAAATAAAAAAAATATTCATCGGGTCGGCGCTGGCAATTACCGTGCTGGCGGCGGGCGCGGCGCTGGTAATCTTGTTCCCGCTGGTTTTTTTGCTGGAAGAGAATAAGCTCGTCATTGAAAACGAATTGAATCAAACCAGGGAGGGGTTTTCCGTGTTTGCCGGAAATTTATTGTTAAAGATCGACGGACTGGAAAGGGCGCTTAAACAAACCGAGCGCGATTTGGCGATTGCTTCCGCCCAGCGCGATTATTTGGGATTGCAATATAACGACGCGATGAAAAAATACCTCCAAGAAAAGGCGCGGATGGACGATTTGCACTCGCAGGTCGGCCAGATACAAGGATCGGTGCAGACTTTGGAAAAATTGAAAACCATTGATCCGGAACTGCTGAAAAAATATTCCAAGATTTATTTTTTAAACGAGAATTATATCCCAGAATCGCTGGCGAAAATTGACTCCGAATATGTTTTCAATTCCGAAGAAGATTATCTTTTTCACGCCAAAGCGTGGCCGTTTCTGAAAGTGATGATGGCGACGGCAGTTGCCGACGGCATTGATATTAAAATCATCTCCGCTTACCGGTCGTTTGGCGAGCAGACGGCGATCAAGGCTTCCTACAAAATGGTTTACGGATCGGGCGCCAACCAATTTTCGGCGGATCAGGGTTATTCGGAGCATCAATTGGGCACCACGATTGATTTTACCGATTCCGAGGTTGGGGCAAGTTTTTCGGGTTTTGAAAAAACAAAAGCTTACCGGTGGTTGGAAGACAATGCTCACCAGTATGGTTTTATTCTTTCGTATCCGG
>DIWQ01000018.1 GCA_002423555.1 Patescibacteria group bacterium UBA6102 | reverse complement strand
GGCTTCTTTCATTCTTTGCGGATTGGTCACCAGCAAATCATCGCCGATCATCATCCCGCTGAAAGAAAATCCGCGCCAGCCCTCCCAATCATTTTCCGCGAACGGATCTTCCAAGCCGATGATCTGCGGAAATTGCGAAATCAACCCCGAATAGAATTGCGCCAATCCACCGGCGACAAAACCGCCGAAATTGGTCTGATACCGGACGCCGTCAAAAAATTGGGTGGCGGCAACGTCAACAATGAATTTCACCGGCACCGCGGGCGATACGATCGCAATCGCGCCGCACAAACAATCCAGCGCCTCTTTGGGAGTTTTAATCGGCGGCGCGAATCCCCCTTCATCACCCAAATTCACACTTGACTTGCCGTATTTGGCCGCCAAATCTTTTTTCAATTGCCGGTAAATTTCGCCGCCAAGGCGCAGATTATCGCCAAAATTTTGGGCTTGCGGGCAAACCATAAATTCCTGAAAATCCAAATCGTTGCCCGCGTGCGCGCCGCCGTTAATAACGTTGAAACACGGCTTGGGCAAAACGATCCTCTTGTTTTTTGCCAATTTGGCGATGTGTTCGTAAAGCGGTTTTTTTTGCGCGCCCGCCGCGGCGCGCGCGCATGCCAGCGACACCCCGCACATTGCATTCCCTCCCAGGCGGCTTTTATTCGGTGTGGCATCAATCTCGCGCATTTTTCTGTCCACCGCCTCCTGATCGCGGCAGTCCATTCCGATAACTTGGGGATTAATCACGCCGTTGACATTGGCCGCCGCTTTGGCAACTCCCAATCCGCCGAATTTTTCGCCGCCGTCCCGCAATTCAACCGCCTCGCCCGCACCCGTGGACGCACCCGACGGCACGCCGGCGCAAAACTCGCCCGCGCCGGTCAAAACGCAGACTTCCAAAGCCGGATTTCCCCTTGAATCCAAAATCTCTCTCGCCCTGATTTTTTGTATTTTATATTTGCTTGGAACTATCATCATGGATTTATTTTTTAAAATCGCTGATTAACGCCTCAAATCCAGCGGTATTTACCCAAAAATTACTAGGATTTTGATTAAGGCATTTGATAATTTCATGACGCTGTTTATTTATTTTATCACCCAAACCATTATCGCCCAACAAAACATTAGAATATTTGCCATCCAAAAAAGCAATATAATAAATCCCTGGCCGCTCTTTTAGCCCGATAATCTCAATCAATTCTGAAATTTGCTTATCTTGGCCTCCTCCGGCAGTATTTAAATGCTTGGCCTCGCAGACAAAAATATTCTCCCTGATTTTTATAATCAAATCCAAGGTTTTATTCTGTTTTTTGGTTTTAATTTTAACTTTCAAATTTCTGCGCGCGCTTTGTAAATTTATTTTTTTTGAGAACCGCAAAACACAACAATCATCGCTAAAAAAATCTTGCCATTCACCAACCTCTTTTATTCCGTCCAAACCAAGAATGCGAATAAGCTTATTTTCGCCGCTTCTCCCCTTTTTAGCTGAAGAATTTTTATCTAAAATTGCTTGCACCCACTCTTCGGGAACATTTTCATTCAAAATTCTTTTTTGAAAATACCTTCTGGAAACTTCTTTTAAAACACTGATTTCATTTTTTGCGCCATCAATTATATTATCGCAAGCGTTGATAAAACATCCAAATTCGGAACAATTTGAATATTCGCCAAGGGTTTTTTGCAGTTCCAAAAAATATTTTTCAATAATTTCCGGCCTCTCGTTTTTTGCTTTCAAAGTTTTAATCGTAATCAGGATGTTTTTGATTTCTTTCGTATTTTGAATATATTTATCCAAATCCGGCTTCCTTTCTTCAAAAACATAAAATTCGTCCAGCAATTTTTCGGGATTTGCTTTTGATATTTCAAAATAATGAAGGTTGGTTTCGATTTTTTTCATGATAAATCAAATTAAGCAATTTATACGCCAGATCAAAAGAAATTCTTTTGCGGTTGTTATCCCTGAAATTGGTCAAAAAAAACGAACAATATTTTTCGCGATTTTCCGAAAGTTTTTCATTGAAAGATTCCATCAACTCAATTTGCTCATCAATAGGAATTTCCTTTTTGAAAAGCAGGTGCGCCATATTGCGAGATGTATTTTTTCCAGCCAATCCGGTTATTTTGTAGTCCCTGATATCTTCCAGCTGAATTTTTTTGCCATTTTTGCTGTCAATCGCGCGCAAAAACAAAATGTTTTTTTCAAGAATTTTTTTAACCGCAGAGCTTGTTTTGAAAATCCGCCGGTCTTTTATGTTCTGCAACGCAATTTCGGTTTCGCAATCTCCGGTATCGATAAAATTATCGGTTAGCCGGAAAATTCCCAATTCATTTTTTGCACTCCGTATTTTTCTGATAAAATCGCCACCGTATTGCCAGCCAAATTTCTTTTCAAAGATCAATTCTATTTTTTTGCCTTCCGGCAAAATTAATGTCGAAACGAAATTTTTATCGATACTAATTGATTTTTTTTTGAAGTAAAACGCAACCACATTGTAGGTCGTATCGTCAAAAACTTGCTTGGTAAAGATATTCAATTTAACAATTTCAAATTTTTCGAAAAATAAATTTCTTATTCGTTGCGAATTTTGCGCGCACAAAAAATTCAATGGCACAATAGTTATTCCTTCGTTGCAATTCAGCAATGCCTTAATTGATACTTGATACAAATCTTCAAAAATTGAATTTTCACCGGTAAAAAATTTGTTTTTAACCGAAACCGAAGCCTTATTTTTATGCAGATAGGGCGGATTGGTGCAAACAAAATCGTATTTTTTGGGCAAATTTATCGAATCGTTAAAAAAGACATCTTTATCATCGACATAATTTTTATCGCAATCAAAACCTATGGCGGTTTTTGCGCCGTTTCTTTGGCACCAATTAAGCAATTCCCGATTTCCGGCGAACGGATCGCTAATTGTTTTGCCTTCAACAAATTTCTCAAATCCTTGCAGAATATAATCGGCATTGGTCGTGAAAAATTGCCCCAAATCCCGTTTTTTTGCCTTAAAATCAATTTTCATATTACTATTATACCGCAAGCAGGAAGAAATCAAAATCCCGCGATTGCCGGGATTTAAATTGTATCTGAATCGTATTTAAATCGTATTCAAATCGTATTTATTTGGAATTTGAACCCTGGAATTTGGAGTTTTGGAGATACAAACCGGCGGAGAGCGCGGCAACAGCGCCCTGGCCGGCGGCGATCACCACTTGCTTGTATTTGGCGTCGGTTACGTCACCGGCGGCAAACAAACCTTCGGTTTTGGTTTGGTTGGTTTGGGGATTGATTTTTATCTGGCCTTTTTCATCCAAATCAACCAAATTGCCCAAAAATTCCGCGGCCGGTGAATTGCCGGCTTTCACAAAAACTCCGGCCACCGGCAAAGCAATCTCCTTTTTTTCCGGATCGGCGGCATCATAGTAGGCAACTCCCTTTACGAAATTGTCGCCGCTAATCTTCGTGATCCGCGCATTGGTGATTATCCGGGCTTTGCCGGTTCGCTCCAATGCCTCCCGGCTGGCCGCATCGGCCGAAACTTCTTTGTTTTTTTCCAGAACATAAACTTTGGCGGCAAATTTTGCCAAGAACCGCGCCGCGTCAAACGCCGCGTTGCCGCCGCCGATCACCGCCACGTCTTTTTTGGCAAACAGCGGTCCGTCGCATGTTGCGCAATAGCAAACGCCCTTGCCCAAAAAATCCTTTTCTCCCGGAATTCCGGCCGGCCGCGGGCTGGCGCCGGTGGCGACGATCAGCGCTTTGGCCGAAAACTTTTCTTCGCCGGCCAAAACTTCAAAAACGCCGTCTTGTTTTTTTAACTCAAAAACTTCGGCCGTTTTTGTTTCAACGCCAAAAGATTCCAGATGGCTCTTGAAGCGGCCGATCAGCTCCTTGCCCGGAATTTTTTCAAATCCGGGATAATTTTCAATCTCCACGTTTTCGCGCGCAATCCACCCGCCGAACTCGCCGGCGATCACCAACGTTTCCAACTTGGCGCGCGCCGCGTAGATTCCGGCAGTCATTCCGGCCGGTCCGGCACCAATAATGATTAAGTCGCACATAAAAATATAAAATTCCGCAAGGAATTTTCCCTTAATTTTACATTTTGATTTTTCAATTTTGATTTTTCTTTTGTTTTCGCAAGAACGCCGGCACCTCCCAAGCTTTTTCCTGTTCCAGCATCGCATTTTCCTCCATCTCAATCTCTTTTTTCACCTGCAGAGCGTTTTTCCTTTCCGGTACGGTAAATTGAGCGTCAATCCCTTGCCCGCTCTGCCGTCCGGCCCCGTCTTGAATTTGTTTTTCCGGTGCGGATTGCGGCTCCTTTGCGGCGGGCGGCAACGACTTGATTTTCACCGCCACCTTTTTCAATTTTACCGGTGCGGATTTGCTCTTCCGTAAAGCCGTGGCGGATTTTACGGGCTTGGCTGGTTTTACCGGTTTGGCGGATTTCACGGGCTTGGCCGGTTTTGGCGGCAAAGCCGCCGTTTTTTTCGGCGCCGCTTTTCTCGGCACCCGCGGTACCGGCGGCGCAACCGGAATCTCCTTGCCATTACCATCATCGCCGTTTCCGTTTCCGGCGCCGGCGTAAACGCATCCGGTGGCCAAAATCGTCACTTTGATTGAACTTTCGCGCGCACCTTCATGGCCGACGCCGAAAATAATCCGAGCATCCTTATTAATCCTTTTGGCCGCGCCGGTGAGAATCTTGTTCACTTCGGCAAGTTTCAAATCTTTTTGCGCCACGATATTCAGCAATAACCCGCGCGATTTTTCAATCCCATAAGGGTACAGCGGAGAAGAAAAAACCTTTTCAAAAACATCCACGCCCGTTTCTTCGCCCTTTTTCAGCGCCACCGTGTTTAAAAACGCCATTTTCCCGCTCCCCACCAGAATCGCCCGCAGATCCGCAAAATCAATATTAATCAGCCCGGTGTTATAAATGGTTTCAATCAATCCCTCCAAACTGTCGGAAAGCGAATCGTTGATAAATGAAAGCGTCTTGGAAAATGGCGTCGCTTTGGGCACCACTTCAAACACCCGCTCGTTGGGCAAAATGGTCAAGGCGTTCAAATAGGGTTTGGATTTTTCCAGCGCCGCCTTGGCGATCTCCTTCTTTTTCTCGCCCTCAAATTCAAACGGCAAAGTAAAAATTCCATAGGTCAGGTTGCCCAAGTTTTTTGAAATTTGCGCGAACACCGGCGCGGCACCCGAACCGGCGCCGCCGCCCAGAGAAGCCACGATAATCACCAGATCCTGCCCCTCCATAATTTTCTTGATCTTCTCTTTTTCCTGCACGGCGGCCTCTTCGGCCACGCGCGGATCCATCCCCGTACCCAGCCCGCGCGTAAAATTCTCTCCGAACTGAAACACCGACACATTCTTTGACGCGCGGCGCAACGCCGCCGCATCGGTGTTGGCAATGGTAAAAGACGGCCGCCTCACCCGGTCGGCGATTTCCGAAACGATATTTCCGCCGCCGCCGCCAATCCCCACCACGCGGATTTTGGTTTTTTTGATCTCAAATTCCGATTCTCCAGCCACGTTTTTGGCCGTTTTTTTGGCCGGAGGCGGGGCGATTTTAGCCGCTTCCACCGCCTTGATATTGAGCACCTTTCCGCGGATTTTTTCGGCAATTTTTATCAACGGTTTTGCTTTCCCGGACGGCAACGGTACCGGTCTTTTGGATTTATTTTTGATTTTGGTTTTAAAAAGAGCGGCTTTCTTTTTGGCAACGTTTTTCATACCGGTTTAAAAAGGATTTTCCTTTGTTATACTCAATTATTCTTCCAGATTAGCACGAAAACCGCCCCAAACGCAAAAGAAACACAGCCGCAACAAAGGATCACGGCTTGATAATACCGCCGCCGATCAACTCGCCGCGGACGTAAAAAACCGCGCTCTGCCCGGGAGTCGGCGCAAATTGCGGTTTTGCGAACCGCAACACATAATCTTTGCCGATTTTATCCAAAACCGCCGCGGCTTCTTTGGCCCGGTATCTGATTTTTATGTTGATTTTTCGCGGTAAATCGGGAACCGCGCCGGCAATCCAATTGATGTTTGACAGTTTAACCGAACTCGCCGCCGGCATTTTTTTTGAAACCAGCAACCGGTTTTTGGCAAGATTTTTGCCAATGACATAAAACGGGCCGCCCGGAAGCCCAATGCCTTTTCTCTGGCCGACGGTGTAAAACCACAGGCCGTTATGTCGTCCGATATTTTTTTTCGTGTCCGCATCAATAATATCCCCCGGATTCTCTCCCAAACGTTTTTTAAAAAAATCCGCGGCTTGGCCGGAAATGAAGCAAACGTCCTGCGACTCCGAATTGTTTTTTATTGGCAATTGCCAGATTTTTGCCAATTCTTTGACTTCATTTTTTATAAAAACTCCTAACGGAAAAATGATTTTCCCCAGTTGTTTTTGTTTCAGCCGCCACAAAAAATAAGACTGATCCTTTTTTTTGTCCGCGCCTTTTGACAGATGATAAATTCCGCTTTTGTCAATTTTGTTTTGGCAATAATGACCCGTGGCAAAATAATCCGCGCCGGATTTCAACGCCGCCTCCATCAACAGTCCGAATTTGATTCCCTCGTTGCAAAAAACGCACGGATTGGGCGTCAGCCCCTTTTCGGTATTGGCGGTGAATTTGTCAATGATTCTTTTTTTAAACTCCGAACGCAAATCAACGACACGAAAAGGAATCTCCAATTTTTTACAAACCGCCCGCGCCTGTTTTTCATCTTCGGTTTTATTCCCCGACAGCCGCGCAAAAACACCGACAACCTCAAAGCCGCCATTCTTCAACATCCCCGCGGATACCGCGCTATCCACCCCGCCCGATACCGCCGCCGCCACTGTCGCCGTTGCTGTGCCTTCCGTCTTTATTTTGTCATTTGCCTTATCCATCTCCTTAAATCTACCACTTCTCGCCCAAAAATCCATAGCCAATCATAAAAATTCAGAAGCCCGCACATTCGTAGGGGCGGCTTTTATGGCCGCCCACACTCAAAGGGCAACCACAAGGGTTTGCCCCTAAAATTCAAACGCAAAAAGGACGGGCACAATGCCCGCCCCTACGAATACGGATATATTGAAGATTAACGATTAACGATGATGCTTTCAATCACCGGCGGGACCAGCGGGCGGTCGCTGGCATCGGTTTTGAGCGCGGCAATTGCATCAACAACTTCCATACCCTCCAAAACTTTGCCAAAAATTACGTATGACGGCGGCAAAGGATAATCTTGGTGCATAATGAAAAACTGGCTCCCGTTGGTGTTGGGACCGGAATTGGCCATGGCGATTGTGCCGCGCGAATACTCTCCCTCAAACGGCTCGTCATTGAATTTATACCCCGGCCCGCCGGTGCCCCACGACTCTTTTCGCGCGTCATCCTTGGTCAGGGGATCGCCGCCTTGGATCATAAATCCCGAAATCACCCGATGAAATTTCACGCCGTCATAGAATCCATTTTCCGCCAACTTGGCAAAATTGCCGGCGGTGATGGGCGTTTTGTCGCCGGCAAGTTCAACTTTTATTTCTCCCAATGAAGTTTTGATGGTGGCATTCATAATTTTTTGATATTCAGGATCAAGCGCCGGCGCGGCACTGCTCATATTTTCGGCATTACCAACCCCGGCGGAAGCGCTCTCCTTCATTTCTTGATTATTATTTATTTCCGTTTTCGGCGTTTCTTTTTGATTTTTTTGACTGCTCATAACCGCGAAGGTAATCGCGGCAACCACGGCCGCTCCCAATAAAATAATCGTGATTTGCTTATTCATCTTTTTTTAAATTTATCATCGACGAAGATCATTCTACCACATTGCCCGCGGAAAACAAAACTCCCCTTGCGGGGAGATTTTTGCTTGCAAAGACTAGCGATCGCCGTAACCGTTGTCGTTGAAATCGCGGCGAGGCGCGCGCGGTTCCATCGGGCGAGCTTCGCTGACGGTGATGCGGCGGCCTTCAAATTCCTGGCCGTTGAACATTTCAATGGCCTTGGCGGCTTCTTCTTCAGTGGCAAATTCCACGAATCCGAAACCCTTTGAGCGGCCGGACATCTTGTCGGTGATCACGATCGCCGATTCAACGTTGCCGGCGGCCGAAAACCCCTGTTGCAAGCCGTCTTGGGTGGTGCTGTAAGGCAATCCGCCCACATATAACTTCTTGTTCATTTGAATGCGAAAAATTAACTTGGTAGGGCGACCCGCTCGCCGGTACTTAAAATTTTAATTTAAGAAAACCTTGGAGAAACACCTACGCTTATGCCCCTATGATAACACTAATTGTTTTAAAAAGCAAACTTTCCGCTTTCAAAACAATACTGCGCGGTTTGATAATCCGCGCGGAACGCCGCAACTTCTTTACCCGCGGCTTCGGGATTTTTTTTGTCCAAAACCACCGCCTTGATAAATCCGGCGATCCGTTTCATTTCGTCTTCTTTCATACCAAACCTCGTCATTTCCTGCACGCCGATGCGGATGCCGCGCGGATTTTTAGGATTAGTGCCATCGCCGGGAATGATGTTTTTGTTCAAAATAATATTGGCGCGCTCCAAAAGCGACGCCGCCTCGCCGCCCGCGCCCGGCATACCGCAGTTGACCAACACCTGATGCGATTGCGTAAATCCCCGGTTTTTTGCCAATACGTCAAATCCCAAATTACACAATTCGCCCGCCAGCGCCTGCGCGTTGCCGATAATTTGCGCCGCGTAGTTTTTGCCAAACGCCTGCATTTCGCGCAGAGCGCCGTAAAGCGCCGGCAAGCGATGCAAATGATGGTTGGAAGAAAACTGCGGAAATACCGCCGTTTGAATTTTCTTTTGTGTTTCTTCGCCCACATTTCCCAAAATCATTCCTCCCTGCGGACCGGGAAAAGTTTTATGAGTGGAGGTGGTGATAATATCGGCACCCTCTCGCAACGGATCCTGAAACATCCCACCGGCGATCAATCCCAAAACATGCGCCGCGTCATAGATGATTCTGGCGCCGACTTTGTCGCATGCCTCGCGCAATTCTTTGATCGGCTGAGGAAAAAGAATCACCGATCCGCCGATAACGATAAACCGCGGCCTATATTCCAAAATTTTGGCACAGGATTTTTCCGCGTTCATTGTGCAATCATCGTTATATTCCAACCATCCCACTTCCAATCCAAGTGTTCCCGCCGCGCCCGCCTTTTCATGGGAAACATGGGAACCATGCTCCACCCCCAGCGACAAAATTTTGTCGCCGCGCGAAGAGATCGCGGCAAACGCCGCATAGTTGGCCAGCGTCCCCGAAATCGGCCGGGCATCGCAAAACCCGGCGCCAAAATGCTTTTTGAATTCTTCCTGAACCAGCTCTTCAATTTGGTCAATATATTCCAAACCGCGGTAATAGCGCTTGCGCGGCGTGCCTTCCGCATAACGATGCATCAAATCGGACACGTAAAGCTTTTCACACGCCGGCGACATCACGTTCTCCGAAGCGATCAAATTAACACAGTTGCGGCGCCATTCATTATGCCGGCGCACCAATGAAATCATTGTTTTCATATTTTTCCGCCGCCGGCTGAATGTCGTCGAACCGCCGGTCGCGATCCGCTAAAAAACAAACCGCAGGCGGCAGCGGGTAAAATTTTTTGTTAAGAATTTCAAAAAGCAAAATTTTTCAAAAAAACGCCTCTGGCGGCGGCAACGGCAAATTCAAAAATTTCAACATCAGACAGATGCCGACAAGTGTTTCTTTTTCCAAAAAAAAGAAAGAGGGATTGCGACGGCCGCGCGGCCGAAAAATTCGGAGAACTCTGACAAAAATCGGGCGCAGAACCTGATTCCCTGATTTCGCCGAAACGAAATCATTGCTTCATTCTATCCGTTGCAAAAAAAAATTCAAGACTTGCGCGGATTAAAAATCGTGGTTTAAAAAATCTTTTTAAAAATCGCCGGCATCACAGCAAATCGCGCGGCAAAAGCCAAATATAAATCCCCAAAAAGATGGACGCGGCCGACATCAGGCAAAACAACCAAAAATATCCCACCAGCTGGATCACAAATCCGCTGATCAATGCCGCCGCGCCGGTGGCGACATAAGCCATGCCCTCCCACTGCCCCCACTCGGCAATTGATTTCTCGCTACTGGTGTGCTTGCCGTAGGTGGCGTCAAACGCCGGCACTCCCAGCGCCGATCCGATGCCCCATAAAACTTGCGTAAAGATCAACTGGGCGATGCTCCCCATAAACGCATAGCTTAAAAAAACCAATCCGCGGATAAAATATCCCACCGCCAGCAAAAGCTCCTGTTCTTTCACTTTCATTCCCCATTGGCTGAAAAGAAAAATCAAAATTCCCGCCACGATCGGATAAACCGCCCAGGAGAAACCGGCAATTGCCAAACTGCCGCCGATTTTGTCCTGCACATAAACCGCGTAGAACGGGGAGAACATTGCCACGATAAACACCATTGCGGTGTTGACCATCGCCAACACCCGCAAACTTTTGTTCAGTCTCCTCGCTGGGAAAAGTCCGCCGATAATCTTGAAAAAATTCAAAAAGGGGAAATCCATAAAAATGGCAATTTCATCACGGTTATACTATAATGTTAGCGCCAAATCGCCGATATGTCCAAACTGTCGCAAAAATTGAAATTTTTGAAAAAATTCGCGGGCGCGGGTGCTTTTGCGGTGAAAAAAGCCGCGGCAAATTCCAAAAAATTCATCAGGGCGCAGTGGCGGCGGCGGAAAAAAATCAACAAAAGCGCGACAGTGAAAGCGCTGGCGGTTTTTCTGTTTTGTTCAACGCTGGTTTTTGAATATTTCCACGCCGAAAAAATTGCCCGGGAAGAAGAAGCGATCCGGCCGTTGAAAGAAAAAATCGGCCAAATGTTGATGCTCGGCTTTCGCGGCATCGCGATCGACGCCAATTCCGATATCGCCAAAACAATCGGGGAATTGAATTTGGGCGGCGTGATTTTGTTTGACTACGATGCGCCGTCAAAAAGCCGGCCGCGCAACATTGTTGACCGGGAACAAACAAAAAAACTGGTTGCCGATCTGAAAGGATATGCCAAGAACGAACCCCTGCTGGTTGCCGTTGACGCCGAAGGCGGACTGATCAACCGGTTAAAACCTTCAATGGGATTCTCCAAAATTAGCTCGGCGCAATCCTTGGCGGAAAAAAGCGGCCTGGCCGCGATTAACGAATATTGGACGCTGGCGCGGCAGTTGGCCGATTTGGGATTCAACATCAATTTCGCGCCGGTGGTGGATCTGAATCTGAATCCCGAAAGCCCGGCAATCGGCGCGCTGGAAAGATCCTATTCGGACAACCCCGAAACCGTCGCCGGCTACGCCCGCACCCTCATCGCCGCGCACCGCGCCTTCGGCGTTTTGACGGCACTCAAACATTTTCCCGGCCACGGCAGTGCGGACGCCGACAGCCATTTGGGACTGCCCGATATCACCGCCTCCTATGAAGAGCAGGAGTTGGCGCCTTACGCGGAATTGATTGGAAGCGGCGGCGCGGATTCGGTGATGACCGCGCATGTGATCAACCGAAACATTGATCCGGAATATCCCGCCACGCTTTCGGAAAAGTTCATCAAAGAAATTCTGCGCCAAAATTTGGGATTTGACGGCGTCGTGTTCTCCGATGATATGCAAATGGGCGCGATTGTTGACAATTACGGATTTGAGGACGCCATCGTCCGCGCGATCAATGCCGGTTGCGATGTGCTGATTCTTTCCAACAACGGCGCGGAATACGACGACTCCGTCGCCCGGCGCGCCCGCGATATTATTCTGCAGGCGGTTCTTGACGGCCAAATCTCCGAATCCCGCATCAACGAATCTTACGCCCGCATAATAAAAATGAAAGAAAAGCTGAAATAAACTACGCCGGAGCAAAACCCCAAGGTATTCTGGCGGGTAAATAAAATACCCCGGACAGAACCCGAAGTATAAAGAACATCCTTACATACTCAAGTATGTAAGGATGTTATTTTATGCAAGTTGAAGCTAGAATTTTAAAAGTTGGCAAGTAATTTGTTTTTTGACGACATCAATTTTTTCTTGCTCCGCAGTAGTGTCTTGCCATCGAGCGGGAACATCTTTTACCCCCATTTTTTCGTTGAAAAAGTGGCGGTATGACAATTCTTTTTCAAACCGCTCAAACAAAACCGCGTAATCGCCGTTTTGCAAAAAAACATAACCGCCGTTTTGCCTTTTCATCGCGGCCGCCGTTTTCCACAATGCCGGCCGCACCGGAATACCATCCGGAATTTGCATTTCCCGAAAAATATCCTTAATCTCGTAGGCGGGATAAAATTCGGTTGCTTTTCTGATTTTGGGAATGAAATGCAAATGCGCGTGGGAAACACTCTGCCCGAAAACGCCGTATTCCACCAAAAACGGCGTGCCGAACGCATCCTTGATTTTCTCAAAAATCAAGCTTTTTAAATCCTCAAATTCCGGCCGCAAATCTTTCAAAATATCGGCGCAACAGGCAAAATGTTTTTTGGGAATCAGCATCACGTGCCCCGGCGCGGCCAGTCCGATGCCGATGCCGGCGAAAAAATTTTCCGTCTCAAAAATTACTTCGCCTTTGTTTAATTTCAGATCGCAAAACACGCAATTTTTAATTTTATCCATTGTCCCGAAATTTATGCTGTTTCTTCATTCTACCAAAAATCCGCCCGATCCAAAGCATCGCTTCTGGCAGCTGGCGATACCAACATATCGTGTTAAAAACTACGCGGTTTTAGCGATACAACTATTTTGCGGGCTAATCGCTACGCTCGATATTATTGCGCACTTGATGGGTTTTATTTAAAAATAATCTGCCCGTCTTTTTTTACCAAACGGTTTGCGGAAGTCTTGCTTCTGCGAGTTT
>DIWQ01000061.1 GCA_002423555.1 Patescibacteria group bacterium UBA6102 | reverse complement strand
CAATCCGCAAAGAATGAAAGAAGCCGAAGAAAAAAAGGTATGCAATGCGATGATTTTGAAAATCAATCAAATCGGCACGGTGAGCGAGGCGCTGGAAGCGGCCAAATTGGCAAAAGAATATGGCTGGAAAATTATTGTGTCGCATCGCTCCGGCGAAACCAAC
This sequence comes from Patescibacteria group bacterium UBA6102, assembly GCA_002423555.1. Classification (GTDB taxonomy): domain Bacteria; phylum Patescibacteriota; class Minisyncoccia; order Minisyncoccales; family UBA5738; genus UBA5738. The sequence continues at coordinate 23,769 of DIWQ01000061.1, read as the reverse complement.
GATGATTTCATCGCCGATTTTGCCGCGGGCATTGGCGCCGATTGCATTAAAACCGGCGCGCCGGCCCGCGGCGAACGGGTTGCCAAATACAACCGCCTGGCAAAAATTGAAGAGGAATCAAGTGTTTGAATTCAAAGCACGAAAATTGTTTCGGATTTCGATATTTGATATTCGGATTTGAAGAACTTTATGTGTAAGATCGTATTATTGCGGCACGGGGAGTCAATGTGGAACAAAGAAAATCGGTTCACCGGTTGGACCGATGTTGGGTTGTCGGAAAAAGGGATTGAGGAAGCAAAAGAAGCCGGAGAAATTCTCAAAAAAGAGAGTTGGGTTTTTGATTTGGTTTTCACATCGGTATTGAAACGCGCGATTGATACTACGAATATTGTATTGGAACAGATGGGATTGGCGGGACTTGAAATAAAATATGCTTGGGAATTAAATGAGCGGCACTATGGCGCTTTGCAAGGGTTAAACAAGAGCGAGATGGCGAAAAAATATGGCGAAGAACAGGTGCGGATATGGCGGCGCAGTTATGGCGTCCGGCCGCCGGAGATGGAAGAAGAAGATTGCCGCCGGCAGAACGAACTGGAAGTTTTTAAATCCGTGCCGGTTTATGAAATGCCGCGCACCGAATCGCTGGCCGACACTTGCGCGCGCGCGGTTGATTATTGGCAGAAAGAGATTGTGCCGGCGATAAAAAGCAATAGAAAAATTTTAATCTCGGCGCATGGCAACAGTTTGCGCGCGCTGGCCAAATATCTGGACAACATCGGCGACAAGGAAATCTCGGAGCTAAACATCCCCACCGGCGTGCCGCTGGTCTATGAACTGGATGACGATCTAAAGCCCATCAGGCACTATTATCTGGGCGACCAAGACGCAATTGCCAAAAAGATTGACGCGGTCAAAAACCAATACAAAATTTGAAATTTAGCGGACATTCCAACATTCTCAAGAATGTTGGAATGTCTGTGATGGTTTTATTGGCGATATTCCGATATTCTGCAGAATACCAGAATATAATAATGGTGGAATTTGGGTGGGCGAGCGAATAAGTCTTGTTTTAATTTTTAAAATTGGTAGAATGGCGGTGTAGCTTAAGTTGTAAAATAATAAAAATATGGCAAAATATCAGGTGAACAAAGACAAATGTTTGGGATGCTTTATTTGCACCGTGAACTGTCCGGCGGGAATGGCGCAGGATGATGACGCCAAAGCCAAAGTGGTGGATTCCGACGCGGTGGAAAATTGCGGCGGCGAAAGCGTCTGCCCCCACGGCGTGATTGAAAAAATAGAGGAGTAGTTTTTGAAAAAACAAAACGCCCGCGAAGGCGTTTTTGTGTTTGCTTTTGATTTTGAGCACAGTTTCGGATATAATTGCAATATCGGAAGCACAAAGGCGTGCCATGATATGCTTTAACAATGTTGTTGCCCGCGAGCGGGTTTTTTGTTTGCGTTTGACAATGGTTGCGGGCTGGCTATAATTCTATTGTTTTCGGCTTGGATTATGAATATATAGCCATTACGATAATTTAAAGTTAAAAAAATTCTTATGGTTAATTGGACAAAAAAAGTGCAGGATCGGATCGCCAGAGTGCCGGTACGCGGCGGGCGGTCGCAAAAAGAAATCAAAAACGGGTTTGATGATTTGGTGTTTGTTCCGGCGCAGTTGGCGAAATGCTCCGTGGATTATTTTAAAGAAAAAATTTCTTCCAAAACGATTTTGGGAAAAAACAGTTTGCGGCCGGTAGAAATTGAAACGCCGATATTGATCGCGGCGATGTCTTTTGGTGCGCTGTCAAAAAATGCCAAAATCGCGCTGGCGAAAGGGTCGGCGCGGGCGGGTACCGTTGCCAACACCGGCGAGGGCGGAATGTTGCCCGAAGAACGGCAATTTGCCGATAGATTGACAATTCAATATAGCACGGGCCGGTTTGGCATTGACGAGGAAATTTTAAAGAAGGCCGATATTGTTGAAATTAAAATCGGCCAAGGGGCCAAAGGCGGCCAGGGCGGGCTTTTGCAAAAAGAAAAACTGACCGCCGAGGTGGCGGCAGTCAGGGGCGTGAAAATGGGGCTGGATGTCCATTCGCCGGCCTATCACTGCGATATTAAAAATGCCGATGATCTGAAAGCCAAGGTTGATTGGTTGCGCGGACTGTCGGGCGGCGTGCCGATTGCGGTCAAATTGGCGGCGGGCGATATTAAAAAAGATGTTGCCGTCGCCGTTAAAGCAAATCCCGATATCATTGCCATTGACGGCGGGTGGGGCGGCACGGGCGCGGCGCCGGAAGTGATGTTGGACGAAACGGGCATTCCCGCTTTGCCGGCACTAATTGCCGCGCGCGAAATTTTGGATGATATGAAGGTGAAGGCGAAACAAGAATTGTGGATTGCCGGCGGGTTTTACACCGGCGGGGATGTTGCCAAAGCGCTGGCGCTGGGCGCGGATGCCGTGTTTATGGGGTCGGCGATGTTGGCCGCGCTGGGGTGCGTGGGGTGCAATTTATGTTATACCGGCCAATGCCCCAAGGGGGTGGCCACGCAGGATCCCAAATTGGCCAAAAATATTGATGTTGACGCGGCGGCCAACAATGTTGCCAACTTTATCAAGCATTGCACCGAAGAAATCAAAATGATTGCCGGCGCCACCGGCCATAACGACATCCACAATCTCAACAAAGACGATTTGCGTTCCCTGACCGCCGAAGTTTCTCAAATCACCGGCGTCAAACCCGCCGGCGAATAATTCCAACAACAAGGGAAAAATAAGTGGAAGTCAAACCTCCACTACCTCCACTCATTTTATTTTTGTTTTGTTTAAACAATTCAGCGGCCGCTAAAAATCCACTTTTTTGCGCCAAAGGCAATTTCATTTTTTGTTTTTTGGGGGGATGTTTGGTAAAATCAAATGAATATGGCCAAACTTTTCTTTGAGTGGTATTTTTGGGAAGTGCCGCAAAAGATCAAAAAAATCTGGGGGAATTATTTATGGTTTTTTTCGCGCTATTTTGCGATTCCTGATTTGGCGCGGGAGTTTTTTGCGCCGTGGAAGGGGTTGGTTTTCCGCCGCGAGAAGCGGGGGATTGATTTTGGCGACATATTTTCGGCGATGTTTGGCAATTTGATTTCACGGATTATCGGCGCGCTGATGCGATCATCTTTCTTGGTTTTGGGATTGGCGGCGGAAACGGCGGTTTTTTTGGCCGGGATTTTAGCCTATGCGGGCTGGTTGTTTTTGATACCGGCGATTATTTATTTCTTTTTTAAGGGGTTGGCGCAATTGCGATGAAAAATCCAAATCAAATTATCGCGTTAAAGGCGGTGGATTATGTCCGGTTGCTGTCGCCGGCGTTTTTGGCGGCGGCGAAGTGGGCAATGTTGGCGGTTTGGGCGATGTCCGGCGCGGCGCTGTCAATTTACTCTTTTCCAATCGGGCAAAAGATTGCGGTGGCGGTTTTGGGCGGGCCGCCGGCGGTTGATCGCGGCTTGCTGTCGGGCTTGTTTCTGGTCGGAATTTCTTTGTGGTCGCTCTGTGTTTTGCTGTTAGCGTTTGTGCGGCAAAAATTGATGCGTCTGGGGCGCAATTTTGGCAAGAATGGCGCCGCGCCGGGAAGTATTCTGGAGTATTTTGATTTTGACGCGGCTAAAATTTACAAAAAAACGCTGGCTTATCCCCATTTGCCTTTTGACAGATTGCTTTTATATCGCATTTTATCCGGCGCCGATTTGTCTTTTGCATTGGCGCGGTTGCAGATTTCAAAAAATGACTTGAAAAAAAAATTGCTGGCGGCGATGAAAGAAGGGGCAAAATCGTTTTCGCGTACCGACAGCGCCGCGATTGAGAATTNNTTACTTTTTACGCATTGTTTTTGGCGCTGGCGGAGCGCGACGCCGATTTTCAGAAAACAATGGATGTGCTGGAACTGGCGAAAGAAGACGTTGCCGATGTGGTTTTGTGGCAGGCGCGCCGGCAAAGCTATCGCGATTTTCGCGAAAAATTTTGGGAACGGGATAATTTGAGAAGAGCGTTGGCGGCCAGTCCCGTAAAGATGGCGGTGGGCGGGTACACCGTGCTTCTGGATCGGTATTCCCATGACGTCGCGCTTGACAATCCGTTGCGCCAGGGGGGCGTGGTTTTGCACACGCGCGAGATAAAACAATTGGAGGAGGCGCTGATTAAGCGGCGCGGCGGCGGCGTTTTGCTGGTGGGCGAAAACGGCAGTGGCAGGAAGAGCATTGTTTATAATTTTTCCAATCGCGTCGTGGCCGAGGAAGGCCCGGTTGCCTTGAAGATGGTGAGAATTTTGGAGGTAAATATGGTGGCGCTGATCGGCAACAATCCTGGCAAGGCGGCGCTGGCCGAGGTGCTGGGCGGAATTTTCACGGAAGCGATCCGGGCGAAAAATGTGATACTGGTTATCCCGCAGATCAATAATTATATCGGGCGCGGCCATGGCGGCGACGCCGTGGCGATGATTGACATCAGCGGCGTGATCGGCACATACCTGAAACGCCCGAAGTTTCGTCTGATCGGCATCACCGATTATGAAGGCTTGCATCGGTCAATTGAACAAGCCGGCGAGATTGCGGCCCAATTCACCAAAATTGAAGTGGCGCGGGTTTCCATCCCCGATACGATGAGGGTGCTCAAAGAAGAAGGGTTGCGCCGCGAAAAAGATTCCAGCGTTTTCATTCCCTACGCGACATTGAAAGAAGTGGCCAAACTTTGCGATTATTTTCAGGGAGATATGGCGTTTCCGCAAAAAGCCGTCAATCTTTTGGACGATTTGATTATCAACCGGGTTAATTACGGCGGCAGAGAAGCAAAGATTATTTCACCGGCCGACGTGGACGAATATTTCTCTGGCAAATATCAAGTTCCCGCGGGCGCGGCCGGACAGCGGGAAAAGGATATTTTGGTCAATTTGGAAGCGCGCATCCACGAGGGATTGATCAATCAAAAAGAAGCGGTGAAGGAATTGGCCAATGCCATGCGCCGCGCCCGCGCGGAAATCAAAAAACGCCGGCGCACCATCGGCAATTTTCTGTTTTTGGGGCCCACGGGAGTGGGCAAAACCGAAACTGCCAAACAACTGGCCAGGGTTTATTTTGGATCGGAAAAAAATATGATCCGCTTGAATATGTCCGAATACCAGACGATGGAATCAATGGAAAAATTAATCGGCGGCGCGGCGGCCTCCGGGGTTTTGACCACTGCGGTGCGCGACAATCCCTTTTCCATAATTTTAGTTGACGAAATTGAAAAAGCCCATTCAGAATTACTGAACATATTTTTGAATATTTTTGACGAAGGGGAAATGAGCGACGGCATGGGGAGGACGGTAGATTTCAAACACACGATCATTATCGCCACTTCCAACGCCGGCGCCGGATTTATCAAGGAGGCGATTGAAAAAAGAGTGCCGCTGGACGGCGATTTTAAGGAGCTGTTTATTGACCGTATTTTGCGGGAAGGAGTGTTCGCGCCTGAATTTATCAATCGATTTGATGCGGTGGCGCTCTACCGTCCGCTGGACGTTGCGGAATGCAGGCAAATAGCCGGATTAATGCTCAAAGAAATCCAGAAAGGATTGGCGGCCAAGGGGATTGCTTTTCAAATTACCGATGATTTGGCCGCCGCGTTGGCCGATATCGGTTTTGATCCGGTTTTCGGCGGCCGGGCGATGCGCCGCGCGGTTCAAAACAAAGTGGAAAACGCGATTGCTTCCGGGCTACTGTCGGAATCAATCAAACCCGGAGACGCCATTTCAATCAATTCCCGGACATGGCAAATTGAAACTGAAACACCGGAAAAATGAAAAATAAGGCCATCAAAAAAATGAAATTGCCGCTCGCGGCCGCCTTTATCGCGCTGGGAGGCTGTTTTTTGGCCGTTTTTGGCTTGATTTTGGCTCAGGGATCGCAAATTTGTCCGCCCGGAGAAATTTCCGGATGTAAAATTTGCAATTCTTCGGGAACGGACTGGATAAATGACAATTTAAAATGTAGCGGCGGAAAGATATGCATTGACGGCGAATGCGTTGCCAACTGCCGCGACGAGTGTTCTGTCGCGGGATTGAAGGAGTGCCGGGGACAAGGATATTGCGTGTGCGTAAAAAGCGAAAGCACCGGATGCTTGCACTGGTCAAACGTTTTTTCTTGTCCCGGCGGCCAAAATTGCGTGGCGGGAATCTGTGCGAAAGGCGTTGCCGATGATTCGGCAAAATTGATTTTAAGCGGACTTTCGCCGGTTGGTGTGGTGAAAGAGGAAAAAATTACTTTGAGTGCGTCCACCAATGTTGCCGCCAATTGTCGTTATGACATCATTGATCAGGGTTTTGATTTAATGCGGGGCAAATTCAAAACTTTGAATTATTTTTCACACATTGAGCCGATAACTTTGCAGAAGTCCGGCCAATTTGTTTTTTATGTTAAATGCCGCGGCACGGACGGCGATATCGGTTCGGGGAATATCAGTTTTGAATATTCTCTCCGGCAAAATCCCGTTGATTCCAACGAAAAAATTTCCGACGACAAACCTCAGATTATTGATTCCGCGCCGCTTGAAAAAACGCCGCCGGCAATTTCGGAGTTAAAACCTTCCGGGAAAATTGGAAGCGGGGAGACGGAAATTTCGGCGGCCACCGACAAGGCGGCTCAATGTAATTATGACGTTTTCGATACCGACTATGATTCAATGGAAAATTCCATGATTGCCGATGCCACGGAAAAAATCCATTACCACAAAATCACTTTGTCCCTGCCGGGAAAATACGTTTATTACGTCCGTTGCCGCGATAACGACGGCAATAAAAATCCGACTTCGGCAAAAATTAATTTTGAATTTGAAGATGCCCAGAATGCTTTTTCGGAAAACGGCGCCCGCCTGCTGGCATTGGAAAATTTATCGCCGCGGGGCGCAATTTATCAAAATGAAGCGGTTTTAATCCTGTCTACCGGCGAAGATTCCGAATGCCGCTATTCGCTTGAAGACGCGGAATTTGAAAAAATGTCCGAGCTTTTCAACACCCAGGACGGGCAGTTGCACGAGGTTCAGATTTTTCTGGAAAATTACGGCAATTATCATTATTTTGCGCGATGTCGGAGCCGAAACGATGCGGAGAGAGAGGCGTTTGCGCTGATTGATTTTGAATATCGCAATCCGGAAAGTTCTTTGACATCCGCACCGGCAAATTCCTGCCAACAATATTCTTTGGATCAAGGCGACGACAATTGCGATAACGGGGAGAATTGTGTTTGCGATCCGGACTGCGCGGAAGTTTATGAATACGATCCCGATTGCGATCATATTACAGTTGAGAAAAAAGGCGGGGGATTTGCTCTTTGGCCGGTAATCGTCGCCTTGGCCGTTTTTGGATTTTTATTTGCCGGCGCGCTTTTTGTCGGAAAGAAAATGAAGAAAAAAAATACCGCTGGCAAACCGTTTCCGCCGGCGGCGGGGGAAGAAGACGAAAGTCGTTATTTAAATTAAGGGTTTGTGACTTTGTGTTATAATTCCAGATTGTGAATAGTTATAAATCCAGATACTAATCGGAGTATCCGGCTCCTGCAATCTCAAAGCTATGGACGGACAAAGTCGCAGGGATTGTGTCCCAAAACACAGAGATTTTTATAATCCAAAATAATGGCAAATAAAAACAAAAGCGTGGATAGATTCGCATTTTTACTGCCCGTGATGTGCGCTTGTCTGTCTTTGTATCTTTTTTCGGCGGCGGATATTGTGCTGGCGGCCGCGGCTCCCAAGTATATTGTTGTCCATGCGTGGAATCCCGGAGCCGACAATCCGAATTATTTCAAAGGATGTTCAACGCAATGGATTAAACCGATACTGGATGCGATCGGAAAAAGGGGAAACGGTGCGGTTCAATTGGGAATTTCGGACGTGATATACGCTTTAAATACCGACGATGCGAAAATCCAATCTTGTCTGGACGATTTTTTTAGTTCTTCCGAGCAATATGACATTCCTTTTATGTTGCATATTGATACGGAGCGCTTTTGGGATTCCCGGCCGGATTTGTGGAATTGGTTTGATTCGGCGTCGTCGGGCTACAACCCGGCAAATATTGATAATGTCGAATGGAGCGGTTGGAATAAGGGGACTAAAGAGTCGTTCATCAATTGGGGGTATCCGATAAAATTACCTCCCAAGCCTTGCTATGAAAGTCCCGCTATCAAGCAAGTTATTGAGAGCAAATTCGGCATTATCTCCGACAAGATAAGCAAATGGCGCAAAAAACTGGCGGATGAGGGCAAGGAGTATCTGTTTTTGGGGGTTAACTTGGGATGGGAGACCGGGATTGATGATTATCGCAGTGCCAATTGGGCGACCGCGCCTTATAAATATCAATTGGGCTATAACGCGCTTTCAAAAAAAGGATTCAGCGCCGCCAATCCTCCCGCCGACATAAACTCGGAACTGGTAAAAGTTGTTACCGATTTCAATAAATTTCGGGCCAAGCTTTTGTATGATCGCGGCATTCCCAAAGATAAGATATTCACCCATTCCTGGGCGGCGGACGATAAAATTCCTCTTGGTTCAAGCGGTTATACCCAAAACGGTCCGATTTCAAGCGGGAAAAACGACTACAGTATTTTGGGAGTGAGTTTATATCCGCCTTCGTATAACACAAATCGGGTAAAAAATGAGATTGGAACGTCGCCTTGGGCGCTTATTGAATCTCCTCCGGGTGCGATATTGACCGCGCCGGCAGGTTATTTAAGCGTCAGAGATTGGCTCAATTTCGGCAATTGCAAATTGGCGGTAGTTTACGGATTGAGTGCGTCTCAATCCAATACCTTGCCTCAAATACGCCAGCTGGCAACGCTGCTTCCGGAGAATAGCAATCCGATCGGCTTTTTTGACCACGCCGATTGCAACTATGCCGGCGGCTGGGTTTGCGATAAAGACGATTACGGTCGTTCTCTTAAAGTTAAAATTTTTGCCGATGGCGCTATCGGGCAAGGGACTCTGATCGGCACGGTATCCGCCGATACAAATCGTGAAAATGCGGTGGCTGGGTTATGCGGCGGCAATAGCAAACACGGATTTAATTTTCCGATGCCCGCTTTTCTTAAAGACGGCAAAAGCCACAGTATTTATGTCTACGGGGAAGACTTTCCGTCGGGAAACAATGTATTGCTCGGGGTGTCCAATTCAAGCGCGAATTCGTTGGCAATAACTTGCGCCGCTTCCCGGCTTTGCACGCCGGGATTGGTGAGCGGTTGCAAGGTTTGCAATTCCGGCGGTAGCGCTTGGATGGATACGGATTCCAAATGCCAAAGCGGACAGATTTGTTCCGGCGGTGTTTGTCAAAATGTTTGCGTTCCGAAAACTTGCACCGGCATGGGTTATTCCTGCGGAAATCAAAGCGACGGTTGCGGGGGAATGTTAAATTGCGGCACTTGCGCGCCGGGCAAAGCTTGTTCCCAAGGGGGATGCGTTTCCAATTGCGCCTCCCATGCTTATAAAAAATGTTCGGACGGCAATTTGTATTGGTATAACTCCTGCAACAATAAAGAAGAGCTGGCGCATAATTGCGAGATATTGAAAATTTCTGATTATCGTTGCAAAGATCAAGTGCTCCAAAGGAAAATTATCACCGGTGGTTGTGTTGATGATGCTTGCATTGCCAATCCGGTCTGGACCGATGCCGCGGATTGTTCCGCCAGCGGCAAGATTTGCGAAAACGGCGCGTGCGTTGTTTCGGAAACCATGCCGACAAATCAAGTTTGCGCGCCCAAAGAAGTTTCGGGATGCAGGATTTGCAACGCATCGGGCACGGACTGGATTAACGATAATTTGAAATGCGGCAACGGAGAAATGTGCATTAACGGCGAGTGTGTTTCGGGTTGCACCGATCGCATAGTTAAAAAATGTGCCGGCGGCGAACTCTATCAATATAATTCTTGCAACGGAGAGGAATATCTGGCGCAAGATTGTGGCGCCGAGGGAAAAATATGTCAAAATGGCGCGTGTGTTTCCGCGCCCGGCGGCACGGTTGAACCAAAAGATTTGGCGCCGGCAACGCGCGCTGAAATTCTGCAAAAAATTGCCGAGATCAAACAATTATTGATACAATTAATCGCTCAGCTTATCGCCGAATTACAAAAACAATTGGCGCCGGATTAAAAAACCATTCTCGTAGTTTATATTATTTAAAATAAATGAAAATTATCGGAAAATTGAAAGCGACGGGATTGGGAGAACGCGGCGGCGCGATGACAAATAGCCGAAGATTTACCGGTTGGCGGAGAATCTCGTCCGTATAAAAGAAGTTCGTTTTTATCAAGAATTTGGATTAGTCGCATAATCAAACTAATTTTATGAACAAAATTATTTTCTCAATCTTATTTGGGGCCGCTGGTTTATTGTTTTGTTTGCCTGCCGCCGCCGACGATCAATTAACGCTGAAATTTTTGGGTACCGGCTTTCCGAACTATGCATCATGGAGCAGTTATGGCCGGCAACTGGCGTCGTTGCTTGTAAATTCCGATATGGTTGTTGATTTTTCTTGCTGGTCAAATTTGGCTTCCAATCGGGGTACTTGCGGCGTGGCGCGATTGAACCAGTATGGAGTTGATAAAAATCAAATCAATTATATTTTGATCACGCATCATCACTTGGACCATTTTGATCCGGCGGAGATAGTTAAGCTTGCGCAATCCCGGACCAGCAGCCCCAAATTGACGGTTTATGGAGGGGTCACCGTTACCCGCCAAATGAATGATTATTTGACCGAAAACGGCAAGCAAGGACTTGTGAATGTGGTTCATCTTGAATCTTTTTCTCCAACACAAATCGGCCCGTATCTTGTAACGGCACTACCCGCGAATCATGATTATCCCGTCAACGAACCTTATGTTTACATAATTAAATATGCCAATAAGCAGTTTTTATATGGGACTGATTCCGGAACCATTATTGGGGATTCATTATCACACATTTACTCGCAAAAATTTGATTTGGTGATACGAGAAAGGGGGTTAACCTCCGGTGCCGATTATAGCCATATGGATAAGGCAAAGGTCGCGGCGGAGCGCGCCGATTGGATCAGTCATGGAGTGATTGCCGAAGAGACAACTTATGCTCTTACTCATCTGGCTTATTGCGCGAAAGGAGTATGCCCGATCCCTCCGGGGACTCTTGATTTGGGCGACGGCGCCGTTTTAACTCTGCCGGTTTGCTCTCCCAAGACCTGTTTGGCCTTGGGATACAATTGCGGCACCGCTGGCGACGGTTGCGGCGGCACGCTCAATTGCGGCACTTGCGCCAGCGGTATGGCCTGCAAAGATGGCGCGTGCACGGTGCCGGCCGGATGCTTGAGTCATGCGGAGCAAAGATATTATGACAGTAAGCTCTATTGGTACAAATCTTGCGGTATTAAGGAAGAAAGGGTCAAGATGTGCACACCGGGCACAATCAACGGATGCACGACATGTAGTGCGGATGGATTTGATTTGATTGATGACGATTCAAAATGTCCGGATGGTAAAAAATGTTTTCAAGGCGGTTGCGTGGCGTCAATAACGCAAGGCTTGCCGTTAACCGTAGTGTTGAAATCCGCGGTCAACAATAAATATGTTTGCGCGGAAGCTATCGGTGCCGAACCGCTTATTGCCAATCGCCATGGGGTGAGTACTTGGGAAACTTTTGATTTGTTGCCGCAAAGCGATGGAACGGTGGCTTTCAAATCGCAGGCAAACAATAAATATGTGACTGCTGAAAACGTTGGCGCCAGTCCGCTCATTGCCAGTCGCGACGCGATCAGCGTTTGGGAAAAGTTTGCGATTGTCAGTGCAGGTTTGAATTATGTTTCGTTTAAATCGCAGGCAAACAATAAATATGTGACCGCCGCAAATGCCGGTGCCAGTCCGCTCATTGCCAGTCGCGACGCGATCAGCGTTTGGGAAAAGTTTGCGATTATTCCGTTGACGGCTCAATATTGTCAAAATCAATGCTCATTAAACGGGGCTAGACGATGTGACGGCAGCGGTTACCAAATATGCCAAGATGGAAACGGCGACGGCTGTTTGGAATGGGGCGCGGCAATAGCATGTTCGTCGGGAGAAAATTGTACCGATGGAACATGCGCCAAACCAAAAGCATGCATTGCCGGCGCAGTTTCCGGTTGCAGAGTGTGCGATAACAACGGCTTGGTGTGGGTGGACGCCGATTCCAGATGCAGCAGCGGCCAGACTTGTGTGGCCGGCATTTGCCAATCCGCTTGCTCTCCCAAAACCTGTTCGGCCTTGGGATACAATTGCGGCACCGCTGGCGACGGTTGTGGCGGCACGCTCAATTGCGGCACTTGCGCCAGCGGCAAGATTTGCGAAAACGGCGCGTGCGTTGTTTCGGAAATCGCGCCGACAAATCAAGTTTGCGCGCCCAAAGAAGTTTCGGGATGCAGGATTTGCAACGCATCGGGCACGGACTGGATTAACGATAATTTGAAATGCGGCAACGGAGAAATGTGCATTAACGGCGAGTGCGTTTCGGGTTGCGCCGATCGCATAGTTAAAAAATGTGCCGGCGGCGAACTCTATCAATATAATTCTTGCAACGGAGAGGAATATCTGGCGCAAGATTGTGCCGCCGAGGGAAAAATATGTCAAAATGGCGCGTGCGTTTCCGCGCCCGGCGGCACGGTTGTTGAACCGGAACATCCGGCGCCGGCAACGCGCGCCGAAATTCTGCAAAAAATTGCCGAGATCAAACAATTACTGATACAATTAATCGCTCAGCTTATCGCCGAATTACAAAAACAATTGGCGCCGGGGCAATGAAAAACCATTCTTGTTTGCGCGATTTAAAACAGATTGTATAATGGGACTATTATTTGCGAATAAACTACCCCGGGGCAGAGCTCCGAGGTATTCTGGCGGGTAAATAAAACCAAAATATGGAAATCATTGAAAAATTAAAGCAAGCGAATTTGAGGGGGCGCGGCGGCGCGGGGTTTCCCGCGTGGCAAAAATGGCAAATGGTTAAGGATGCGCCGGGCGAAACCAAATATGTCGTTTGCAATGTGTCCGAAGGCGAACCAGCGGTGGCCAAAGATGGCCACATTCTGGAAAAATGGCCTGATATCGTGATTGAAGGAATTAAGCTGGCCATGGAGGAGGTGGGGGCAAAAAAAGGCTATTTATATTTGCGCCATGATTATTTTGATAAGTTTAAAAATGCGCTGGCCGAAATTATCGGCGCACGGGCGATAAAAATCATCCGCGAACCGGGCGGGTATCTGGGCGGCGAAGAAACCGCGCTGTTGGATTCCATTGAAGGAAAAGCCGTGGAGCCACGGATCAAACCGCCGTTTCCGCCGCAAGAGGGATTGTTTGGATATCCTACTTTGATCAATAATTTGGAGACATTATATTTTGCGGCAAGGATTGCCCGCGGCGAATATAAAAATACGCGCTTTTACACCATTGCCGGCGATTGCGCTTGCCCGGGAGTTTTTGAGCGGGGCGAAAGCTTGACAATTAAGGAAATTTTGGGAAAAACCGGCAATTGGCCCAAGGATGAATTTTTTGTTCAAGCCGGGGGCGGCGCCAGCGGCACCATTATGCTGTCGGATGAATTGGAGGTTCCTTTGTCCGGCGCGGGATCAATCGTGATCTATAACAAAGCCAAAACCGATCCGCGGCAGTTGGGGTTGAAATGGATAAATTTTTTCATCAACGAGAATTGCGGCAAGTGCGTTCCCTGCCGCGAAGGCGTTTATCGCCTGCGCGAAATCTTTTCCGGAGAGCCGCTTGACATCGCACGGGCGCAAAGCATCGTCAAGCTGCTGGCGGCGGCCAGCTTTTGCCCCTTCGGCAAAGGCGTCGCCAATTCCATCGGCAGTTTGTCGGAGAAATTGTTATGAAATCCAAAGGAAATAATTATGCGTTTATTGACAGCCAGAATTTGAATCTTGGGGTGAGAAGTCAGGGGTGGTTTTTGGATTTTTTAAAATTTCGCGTTTATTTGGCGGAAAAATATGGCGTGAAGGTTGCTTATTTGTTTATTGGCTATATTCAAAAAAATCAAGATTTGTATTCCAGTTTGCAAAAATGCGGTTATGTTTTAATCTTTAAACCGACATTGCCTGACGGGGATGGCAACATTAAGGGCAATGTTGATGCTGATTTGGTACTGCAAACGATGATTGAATTTCAAAATTACGATAAGGCCGTGATTGTTTCCAGCGATGGCGATTTTTATTCGTTGGTTAAATATCTTTATGGGTGCGATAAATTGAGAATGGTAATCAGTCCTTATCACAAGACTTGTTCGTCGTTGTTGAGACAATCGGCGAAAGAAAAAGTGGTGTTTATTGACAATTTGCGCCAGAAATTGGAATATACAAAAAACACCGCCAAATGACGGAACATTTAGAGGTGTTTTTTATGTGAATTCTATTATAATAGTAGCGGTTTAATTTTTTTTGTCAAGCATAAATTTGGGACATGATAATTAACGAAAAAATATGAAAATAACAATTGATAATCGGGAGGTGGAAGCAAGGGAGGGGCAGACAATATTGGAGGCGGCGCGGGAGAACGGGATTGAAATTCCGGCGCTGTGTTATCATCCGGATCTGTGCGTGAAGGCAAATTGCCGGATGTGCGTGGTGGAGATTGAGGGGGTGGCGGCTCCACAGGCGGCCTGTGCGACAAAGATAAAAGAGGGAACGAAAGTGGTCACGCAAAGCGAAAATTTGACGGCGTTGCGCAAAACCAATTTGGAATTGCTTTTGGGCCAGCACCGGCGCAATTGCCCGCAGTGCGTCTGGCAGGGCAAATGCGCGCTGTTGAAATATGCCGCGGAATTGAAAGCCGATTTGAACGCTCATCTGTTGCGAAACCCGGAGCCTGAAATTATCAAATTCGGGCCGATCATTCTTGACCGGTCAAAGTGCATCAATTGCCGCAATTGCGTTGATATGTGCTCGCGCCAGACCGGTTCCAAGCGCGGGAATGAAGATGAGTGCAAATCCGACGGCTTTTTAGAGTTGGAGGGGCGGGGCTATGAAAGCCGAATTTCGCCTTCTTCGGACGAGAAAAAAGATTGCATTTATTGCGCCCAGTGCGTGGTGCACTGCCCGGTGGGCGCGCTGGATGTGGAAAGCGCGGTGGAGGCAGTGGACGCGCTGTTAAAAGATAGAAAAGGAAAAACGCTGGTGGTGCAATTCGCGCCGTCAATCCGGGCGTCAATCGGGGAAATGTTCGGCATTCCCCACGGCCAGGTGGTGACCGGACAATTGGTCGCGTCCTTGAAAAAATTGGGATTTGACAAAGTGTTTGACACGAATATGGCGGCGGATTTGACCACCGTGGAAGAGGCTAAAGAGTTGGTGCAAAGAGTCAAGGAAAACAAACCCTTGCCGATGTTCACTTCCTGCTGTCCGGCGTGGATCCGCTATGTGGAATTTTTCCGCCCCGACTTGATTCCCCATATCACCACGGTCAAATCGCCGCAAAATATGCTGGGATCGCTGATCAAAACCCGCTGGGCGGAAAACAACAATATTAATCCCGAAGATATTGTTTCGGTATCGGTGATGCCTTGCGCGGCGAAAAAATACGACGCGTTCAAGCCCGAAGAAAAAATCAACGGCTTGGCGCCGGCGGATTTTGTGTTGACCACCCGCGAACTGGGGCGGTTATTGCAGAAGAACCGGATTGATTTGAAAGCTATGCTCGAAGAAATTGCCGACGATCCGTTCGGCGTTTATACCGGCGCCGGCACGATTTTTGGCGCCACCGGCGGAGTGACCGAGGCGGCGGCGCGCACGGCGCATTGGCTGATTACCGGCAAAAATTTGGAAAAAGTTGATTTTGAAGGCGTGCGCGGCATTGTCGGATTGAAAAAAGCCGAGATTGAGATCGGGGGCGTTAAATTGAAGATTGCGGTTGCCAACGGGATGGAAAATGCTAAAATGGTTTTGGACGATTTGGCCAAAGATCCTAAAGCCTACGACTATGTGGAGGTGATGGCGTGTCCCGGCGGATGCATCGGCGGCGGCGGCCAACCCCTGCCGGTCAATGATGAAATCCGCAAAAAGCGCGCCCAAGGGCTGTATTCCGACGATGCGGCCAAAACTATCCGTCTCGCCCACGAAAGCCCGGCGGTGAAGGCGGTCTATGACGATCTGCAAAACGATGAACACAAAATCCACGAAATTCTTCACACGCATTACGCGCAAAAAGGCAAAAGCGAAATCATCAAGTAAATTTCAAAGCTCAAATAACAAATGTCAAATCAAGCCCAAAGCTCAAAGCTTAAATGAGATTTGCATTTCATTTTAACATTTGGGCTTGGGATTTTGTTTGACATTAGGATTTTGACATTTGAACTTAAATATATGGCAAATTCTATATCGATCAGTATAAGAAAAGATTTGGTGATAACTGCGGCGTTAACTGGGGTGGCGGCGATGGCGCCGCTGTTCGGCCAGCAGTTGGTGACGGGGACGATTGTTAATGCGGCGTTATTTGCGGCCGTGATGTTGGCGGGATTTCGCGCGGCGGCGGCGGTAGCGGTGGTTCCCAGCTTGATTGCGCTGGCGGCGGGGACTTTGCCCGCGGCCATGGCGGCGATGGTGCCCTATATTATGGTGTCAAACATTGCGCTGGCGGGGATTTTCGCGTTTTTGCGCCGGTTTGGTTATTGGGTGGCGGCCAGCGTTGCCGTTTTGGCCAAGTTTGGGATTTTGGTGCTGTCCGCGGCGGTGGCCTTAACCGCGATCACTCATGGCAGTGTGCAATTGGCGCTGGCGTCAATGATGGGGTGGCCCCAACTGATTACCGCAATACTGGGCGGCGTTGTTGCTTACGGTATAAATTTAAAATTAAAAGATAAAAATTAAAAATGACAATTTTATGGTGGATTTCAACGAGGACACAACATTAAAGGAAGTTTTGGAGTTTTCAAAAGGGGAAGACGTGCTGTTAAAATACAAGGTGCCGTGTTTGGCCTGCCCGATGGCGCAAATGGAGATGGCCGATCTCACCCTGAAAGATATTTGTTCCGCTTACCGGATTGATCTGAAAAATTTGCTGATTGATCTGAATTTGGCCACGCAAAATGCCATTGAAGAATAGCAGGCAATCGCTTCAAGATTGAATTGAGTAAAGGCGTTGCAAAATAATCAGGAATAATGTAGTCTGATAGCGTTAACAGCGGTTAAAAATTCAGTAAAAAATAAAAAAACATATGGCAATTAAAATTTCAAAGAATGTGCTGTATCCGGTGCTGTCCCTGTGCGGATTTGCGGTGATTTCCCTGCTGGCCTATTTCCAGCCATGGCAGGGATTAGATATTTTCGGCAAAACTATCAAGCCGGAGGCGGCGGCGCAAAGAGCGATTGATTACATTAATGAAAATATGCTTTCCGACGGCGTTACCGCCGAGTATGCCGATGTGAAGGAAGAAAACGGAATGTATTCGTTCAAGCTGGTGATTCAGGGCCAGAATTACGCTTCCTATGTTACCAAGGACGGGGCGTTGTTGTTTGCCGAGGGCGTGCCGCAGGCGATCATTTTGGACAAGAAGCTGGAAGAAGAAAAAGCCGCGGCCGAAATTGACAAAAGCGACCGGCCGGAAGTGAAATTGTTTGTGATGAGCTATTGTCCTTACGGTTTGCAGGCGCAGAAAATGTATCTGCCGGTTTATGAGCTTCTCAAAGACAAGGCGGATATGGGAATCTATTTCGTGAATTACGCGATGCACGGCAAAGCGGAAATTGACGAAAATCTGCGCCAATACTGCATTCAAAAAGAACAATCGGAAAAGGTGGCGGCCTACTTGAAATGTTTTGCCGCGGATACCAAATATGCCGAATGTTCCACCGAAGACTGCACGGCTGATTACGGCAAATGTCTGGCCGAAGCGGGCATTGACCAAAGTAAATTGAGCTCGTGTGTGGCGGCGACCGACAAGGAATTCAACATCACTGCCGATTACAACGACAAATCAACGTGGGTAAGCGGCGTTTATCCGAAGTTTGCCGTCAACGACGATTTGAACAGTCAATATGAGGTTCAGGGATCGCCGACGATAATTATTAACGGAAAGGACGCGTCCGGCGCGATTTCTTCGCGGTCGCCGGAAAAATTCAAGCAAGCGGTTTGTGCGGCTTTCAATGAACAGCCGGAAGAGTGCAGCACCGTTTTGTCCGAAGAACAGCCGTCTTCCGGATTCGGCGCGGCGGTTTCCGCCTCCGACAGCGCCGCCGGCAGTTGTAATTAACAAAAAATCAAAATGATCAAGGTCTATTCCACTCCGTTTTGCCCATATTGTGTCACCCTGAAAGATTATTTGAAAGAGAAAAAAGTTGTGTTTGCGGAAGTTGATGTTTCGGAAAATGAAAAAGAGCGCGACGAAATGGTTGAGTTATCCGGTCAGATCGGCGTGCCGGTGGTTAACATTGACGGCAAAATCATCGTCGGCTTTGACAAGGCGGAGATTGATGCCACTCTCGGATTGAAGTAATTATAACAAGCCGATGCGCGAATGCGCGTCGGCCTGTTATTAATTTAAAATGTAAAAATCAAAATGGAAAATGATAATGCCAAATTTTAGAATTTATTAATTTTACATTTTTAATTGTCATTTTGAATTTTGATTTTTCAATTTTACATTTATGAAAATCGCAATCAATGGTTTGGGACGGATCGGCCGCCATGTTTTCAAAATTATCATTGACAAGCATCCGGAATTGGAAATTGCGGCGATCAATGATTTGACTGACGCACAAACAATCGCCCATCTTTTGCGGTTTGATTCCGTCTACGGCCGTTGGGAAAAAGAAATTGAAACCGCGGAAAAGGAATTGATCGTCAAAACGAAAAAAGGCGTCCGGCGCATTGCGATTTTTTCCGAAACCGATCCGGCGAATTTGCCGTGGAAAAAACTGGGCGTGGANNTCATTTCGGCGCCCTCAAAAGACGCCGACAAAGTGCCGTCGTATGTTTTGGGCGTTAACGCCGATCAATACAATCCGGCAAAATTTGATGTGATGGATATGGGCTCATGCACCACCAATTGCCTGGCGCCGGTGGCAAAAACCTTGCTGGATAATTTTGGTATCGTCAAGGGTTTTATGACCACGGTCCATGCCTATACCAACGATCAGAAAATTTTGGACATGGCGCACAAGGATTTGAGACGGGCGCGCGCCGCGGGAATAAATATCATTCCCACCAGCACCGGTGCGGCCAAAGCCATCGGCAAGGTGGTTCCCGAGTTGAAAGGTAAATTGGACGGCATCGCTTTGCGCGTGCCGGTGGCCACGGGATCAATGGTGGATTTAACGTGCGAGTTGGAGCGCGAAACTACTGCTGAAGAAATCAATTCAATTTTGAAAAAAGCCGCCGAAAAAAAACCATTCAAAGGCATTATGGCCTATGAGACCGCGCCGTTGGTTTCCAGTGACTATATCGCCAGCGGCTATTCGTCAATTGTGGACGCGGGCTTGACTATGGCCAAGGGCAATCTGGTGAAAATCGGCGCGTGGTATGACAACGAATGGGGCTATTCCACCCGCCTGGCCGAATTTGCGGAATTCGTGGGCAATAAAATTTAAGATGGAAAAAAGAGAAAATAATTTTGCGTATATTGATGGCGCGAATTTATATAACGGCAGTAAAAGTTTGGGCTGGAAGCTGGACTACCGGCGTTTTCGGATTTGGCTGAAAGACAAATATTCAGTCGAACGCGCATACATTTTTATCGGGCTTGTAGGGAAAAACAGCGGCCTTTATAAGTTTTTGCAGGAAGCGGGCTATACTTTGGTCTTCAAGGAAACTGTCAGCGATAGCGACGGCAAGATAAAAGGAAATTGTGATGCTGGTTTGGTATTGAACGCGGTTTGTGATGCATATGAGAATAATTGCGATAAAGAAATTATCATATCCAGCGATGGCGATTACGCCGGTTTGGTTAAATTTTTGGCGGAAAAAAACAAATTAAGAGTATTAATATCGCCTAGCGTTAGCAAGAAATGTTCGATTTTATTGAAAAGAACAACCGTGCCAATTGCGTATATCGACGACCAAAAACACATTCTTGAGTTAAAAAGAAAAAACCCCCAATAGAGACAAAACTCTACCAGGGTTCTTTTCGTGGTCTATGTAGGTTTATTATAATAGACTAAAATTAAATGTCAAATTAAAACTTATGATCAAGAAAGGGGAGTTATACTGGCCGGAGGGGGAAGGGAGAAAACGGGCGTGGCTCAATTCAAAGAGCGTTTATGCCGCGGCGGAGAAAAATCCGGTAAAATTTTGGGGGAATATCGCCGGGGAATTGGTTTGGCGGAAAAAATGGAAAAAAATTTATGTTGATACTCCGCCGCGCGTGCGCTGGTTTTCCGGCGCGAAATTGAACATCACCGAAAATTGCCTTGATCGGCATTTGGCGGCGCGCAAAAACAAAGCCGCGATTATTTGGGAGGCTGACGATCCCGCCCGTCCGGCGCGGATTTTAACCTATTATGATCTTTACCGCCGGGTGAACAAGTTTGCCAACGCGCTCAAAAAATTGGGCGTTAAAAAGGGCGACCGGGTGGGAATCTATCTGCCGATGATCCCCGAAGTCATCGTGGCGATGCTGGCGTGCGCCCGGATCGGCGCGGTGCATTCGGTGGTGTTCTCCGCGTTTTCGGCGGCGGCCTTGGAGGCCCGTCTTCGGGACGCGGGCGCGGAAATTTTAATTACCGCCGACGGCTATTTCCGCCGCGGCAAGATCGTTGAGCTGAAAAAGCAGGCCGACGAAGCGGCACGTGACGCCGCGATTAAAAAAACGGTGGTTGTCCGGCATGCCGGCAACGAAATTCCCTGGGAGGGCGAACGGGATGTTTGGTATGAGCGGATTACGGCGGGTGAATCCGACGAGTGCGCGCCGGCGTTAATGTCTGCCGAAGACCCGCTGTTCATTCTTTATACCAGCGGCTCCACCGGCAAGCCCAAAGGCGCCCTGCACACCTGCGGCGGATATATGGTTTCGGCCTATGCTTCCGACAAATGGATTTTTGATTTAAAAGACGATGATATTTTTTGGTCCACCGCCGATATCGGGTGGGTAACCGGCCACACTTATTCCTGCTATGGGCCGCTGTTAAACGGCGCGACATTCGTGATCTTTGAAGGGCTTGCCGATTATCCCGATCCCGGCCGGTGGGGACAAATGATTGACAAATACGGTGTGACGGTCTTTTACACCGCGCCGACGGCGATCAGGATGTTCATCAAAAACGGCGAAGAGGCGATTGCTCCGTATCATTTCAAAACTTTGCGGATTCTGGGTTCGGTGGGCGAGCCAATTTCGGAAAAAGCGTGGTTGTGGTATTTTGTCCACGCCGGAAAGAAAAGATGCCCGATCGTGGACACCTGGTGGCAAACTGAAACTGGCGGAATCGTGGCCACATCATTGCCCGGCATCGGCCCTTTCAAGCCGGCGCACACTGGCTTGCCTCTGCCCGGCATCCGCCTGCGGGTTTTGGATGAAAGGGGGAAATTGTGTGAGCCCGGCGAGGAGGGCAATGTTTGCTTGCTGGCGCCGTTCGCGCCCGGGCTGTTGCGCGGAGTGTGGGGCGACAAACGAAAATTTTCGGAAACTTATTGGAGTGAATATCCGCGGAAAACGATTTATTTTTCCGGCGATTTGGGTGTCTACGACAAAGACGGAATGTTGCGGGTGGTCGGCCGGGCGGATGATCAGATCAAAGTTGCCGGACACCGCTTGACGACCGGAGAAATGGAGAGCGCCGCTTGCACCGAAGCGGCGGTGGCCGAATGCGCGGTGGTGGGCATCGCCGACGACATCAAAGGCGAAGTGCCGGCGGCGTTCGTAGTCCCCAAGCCGGAAAAGGACATTTCGGAGTTGAAGGAAAAAGTTATCGCCGCGATCAGAAGGCAGATCGGGCCGATTGCCGCGCCGCACAAAGTTTTTATCGTGCCGGATTTGCCCAAAACCCGTTCGGGGAAGATCATCCGCCGTCTGTTGCGCAAAATTATCGCCGGCGAAAACCCGGGAGACCTTTCCACTTTGGCCAATCCCGAAAGCGTGGAAAGCATCAAAGCCGCGGTATTCGTCGAGAACGCCGAAAAAAAATAATAAAGTGACATAATATCCAGTTGAATATATATATCACCAAACATCCTTACATACTTGAGTATGTAGGGATGTTTTTTGTTGTTGGTAAAATTTGGGTTTGATTAAAGCAATGGATATGGTAAAATTATCAAATGATATAAATAAACTGTCCCGGGGCGAATCTCCGAGGTGTTCCGGCGGTTAAGTGAAAATATTGCATCTATGGAAAATAAACAGAAAAATATTTTGTGGTTCAAGGAAGTGACCAAGAAGGATGTGGAGCTGGTCGGCGGGAAAAACGGGTCGCTGGGCGAGATGTTTTCGCAGTTGGAGCAAAAGGGCGTGCCGGTGCCCAACGGATTTATCACCACTAGCACGGCTTTTTGGCGCTATTTGAAATTCAACGGGATCGATAAAAAATTGGGAGATATATTCAATGGCTTGGATGTCAATAATTTAAAACAACTCAAAAAAGCCAGCATTACCGCGCGGAATTTGGTTCTCAAGGGCGAATTTCCGCCGGATTTTAAGAATGAAATTCTGGCGGCCTACAAAGAATTGTCGGCATATTATAAAACCAAAAATTTGAATGTGGCGGTGCGGTCATCCGCGACCGCGGAAGACTTGGCCGGAGCATCGTTTGCCGGCGCCCACGAAACCTATTTGAATATTGACACGCCGGCGGAACTGCTGGATGCGGTGAAAAAATGCATTTCGTCGCTGTATTTGGATCGGGCAATCGTTTATCGCGCGGAAAAAGGATTTGACACGCTTAAAGTGGCGCTGTCGGTGGGCGTGATGAAGATGGTGCGCTCGGATATGGCCTCCGCGGGAATTATGTTCACCTTGGACACGGAAACCGGATTCCGCAACGCGGTGTTGATAAATTCAATCTATGGCGCGGGTGAAATGATTGTGAAGGGCCATGTGGTAGCCGACCAATTCTATGTTTTCAAGCCGTCGCTGAAGTCCGGAAAATCCGCGATAATTTCCAAAACTTTGGGCAACAAAGACATAAAATATATTTTTGACAAAAAAGTGGGCTTAAAAGAAGTAAAAGTTCTTCCCAAAGACCAAATCAAGTTTTCGCTTACCGACAAGGAAGCCGAACAGCTGGCCAAATGGGCGGTGATTATTGAGGAACATTACCGGGGGCCTCAAGATATTGAATGGGCCAAAGACGGCAAGACCGGCCAGTTATTTATCGTTCAGGCACGGCCGGAAACCATCTATGCCGGAACGGAAATCAAGAATACCTATGAAGAATACGAGGTGAAAACCGTCGCCAAGCCGCTGGTGACCGGCATTGCCGTGGGAAACAAGATCGGAGAGGGAAAAATCCATATCATTCCCAATGTCAAACAAATCGGCCAATTCAAGAAAGGCGAGATTTTGGTGACGACAATGACCGATCCGGATTGGGTGCCGATTATGCGCATTGCGTCGGCGATCGTGACTGATGAAGGCACCAAAACCTGCCACGCGGCCATTGTTTCGCGCGAATTGGGCACGCCCTGCATCGTGGGCGCGAGAAACGCCACCAAGGTTTTGAAGAACGGAATCATTGCCACCGCCGATTGCACCCAAGGTTTGGAAGGCCGGGTATACGCGGGAAAAATTCCCTACACCAAGAAAGAATATGATCTGAAAACGAT
>DIWQ01000036.1 GCA_002423555.1 Patescibacteria group bacterium UBA6102 | reverse complement strand
AAAATAATTTATCTTATTAAAAGAGCAAAAATAGCACCCCAAGAAATATTGGTTTTATCATTTACCGGTAACGCGGTGGAAGAATTAAAAGAACGAATTGCTGAAAAATTTTCAGGGGATAAAATAGAGATTCTGACATTCCATAGCTTCGGATTCTCCATAATCGGCAATGTCTTGGGACGCAAACCGGATTTAGCGTTTCCGGAAAGTTCGGATAAAAAAATATTTTTGGGCCGCCAATTAGATTTACTTTTAGAGAAACGAGATTATCTTAGTCGCGCGATAGAATATTTTGCTTATTATTTTCGACCAGTAAATTTGAAACCGGAATTTGAAGATTTCAATGAATACTTTAATTATGTAAAAACGGAACAAAATCTAACTTTAAAAAAGGAGCGTGTAAAAAGCTATCAGGAAGTAATGATTGCTAATTTTTTATATATTAACGGAATCAATTACGAATACGAGAAGCCATATGAGCATAAAACCTCAAGCGTCAAATATCGGCAATATTTCCCGGATTTTTATCTTCCCGACCATGATATCTACATTGAACATTTTGGCATTGATCGCAAGGGAAAAATACATTTCACAAAAAATAGAGAGCAAAACCTTATTCATTCAAAAAAATATCAGTCCGGCATGGAATGGAAGCGAAATTTGCACAAAGAACATAAAACCAAATTGATAGAAACATACAGTTATGAATTCCAAGAAAGAAATTGGAGAGAAATGCTTACCAAAAAACTTGATAAATATGGCATTAAATACAGTCCCAGAAATATCAAAGAAATACTCTTTACCCTAAGAAGTAGCGATAAAATAAAACAGATTGTTGAATTGATTGCCACTTTTATGGATCTTTGCAAATCAAATGGCTATAATCTGTCCGAATTGGAAGAAATAATTAAAAAACGCGATAATCTCAGGGAATTGGCATTTTTTGAGATCCTTTCACCCATATTCACCGAGTACGAGAATTATCTGAAACAAAACAACCGCATCGATTTTCATGACATGCTAATCAAAGCAACCCAATTTGTTCAAGAAAATCGTTATAAAGCGAAATTCAAATACATAATTATTGATGAATTTCAGGATTTTTCCGTAAGCAAGCGCGATCTTATCAAAGCTTTATGCAAGCAAAACCAAAACACCAAGCTATTTTGCGTGGGCGATGATTGGCAGTCAATATTTAGATTTGCCGGATCAGATATTTCATTGATGAAAAACTTTGAACAATCTTATGGCTTTACGCGCCATAACAAGCTCACAACCACCAATAGATTTAATAACCAGCTGGCCACCATCTCAAATCAATTTATATTGAAAAATCCGAATCAAATTGAAAAACAATTAAAATCAGAGAAAAATATTGTCGGTGATGCCATAAAAATATTCAGTAAGAAGAAAAATGGAGATATTGAGCGTTTTTTAGACGAAATTATCGGATCTCTGGACAAAAGAGCTCTGGAGAATAAAAAAACGGCAACAGTTTTCCTGCTTGGACGATATAAGCATAATATTCCGCAAAAATTCGCCCAATTGCGGCAACAATATAAAAATTTGAGAATAAAATACCTAACTGTTCACGCGGCAAAGGGCGGTGAAGCTGATTATGTAATTATTATGGATGTAATTTCCGGCAAATATGGATTCCCAGCCGAAATTGCCGACGACCCCTTGCTAGGAATAGTTTTAAGCCAATCTGATCCATACCCTTATGCCGAAGAAAGACGACTGATGTATGTGGCAATGACTCGAGCTCGCAATAAAGTCTTTGTCATCACGGAAAATGGCGTACGGTCTTTGTTCGTTGCGGAATTGGAAGAATTTGATCCGAAATCATCCGCTGTGCACTGCAAAGAATGCGGCGGCAAAATGGTTATCAGACAAAGCAAATATGGCGCATTTTACGGTTGCGGTAATTTCCCGAAGTGCAACTACACCGAATCGGCATGAAAATAAAAAACGAACAACAGCCGTTAAAAACGGCTACATCAAATTTTATATTTATGCAATTATATCTTCTGTGATTTTATGATTTTATGATTACATTTATATAGTCGCGTGATTCTGTGATTTTGCATTTTGGCAATTATATGTTTATATGATTTTATGAGCTTACACGTGGGAATCGTGGGTCTGCCCAATGTGGGCAAATCCACATTATTTAAAGCCATCACCAAAAAACAGGCCGAATGCGCCAACTATCCGTTTTGCACCATTGAGCCAAACATCGGCGTGGTGCCGGTTGCCGACGAACGCGTTGACAAGCTGGCCGAATTGACCAAATCGGCGAAAAAAATTTTTGCCACCGTGGAATTCGTTGACATCGCCGGGCTGGTTAAGGGCGCCGCGCAAGGGGAGGGTCTGGGCAACAAATTTTTGCAGAATATCCGTGAAACCGACGCGATTTTGTATATTTTGCGCGCTTTTGGCAACGAAAAAATCATCAACACGCAAAATTCAATTGACCCTTGGCGCGACAAGGAAATTTTGGACACCGAATTGGCATTGAAAGATTTGGAAACGGCGTTAAAGCGGCTTGAATCCGTGGAAAGCGAAGTGCGCGGCAACAAGCCCGGCGCCAAAGAAGAAATGCAGGCTCTGCAAAAAGCGAGGTCATTTTTGGAAGCGGGAAAAATATTGTCCGAAGCCGAATTCACCGAAGAGGAAAAAAAGAATATCAATCGCCTGCAATTGCTCACAATGAAGCCGCGCCTTTATGTTTTAAACGGGAATAACGATGAAATCGGAAAAGATATCGCCGAAAAATTTGAAGAAAAAAAATTGCCGCATATCGTGATTGACATCTTGGGGGAAAGCGATGGCGAAGGCCTCACCGAAGCGGAAAAGGAAGATTTCAATCTGCCTTCGGGAGAAAACCTGGATTTGCTGATAAAAAAATCCTACGAGCTTTTGGAACTAATCACTTTTTTCACCACCGGACCGGATGAAACCCGCGCCTGGACTCTAAAAAAGGGAAGCGCCGCCCCGAAAGCCGGCGGAGTGATCCACACCGATTTTGAAAAAAAATTCATTCGGGCCGAAGTGATTAACTGGCAGGATCTGCTTGCCGCCGGCGGATTTTCCCAAGCGCGCGAAAAAGGGCTTTTGCGCACCGAAGGCAAAGAGTATGTCGTTTGCGACGGCGATGTGATCGAAATCAAAGCTAATGCGTAAAAAAAGTTTAGGGTTTAGGGTTTAAAACATATGAATCAAAAAGAAATTATGGCATTGGCCATTATTTCGGTGATCGGGGTTGTACTTACCGGAGCGGTGGTTGTTTTCGTGCAATATCAATCCTCAAAAGTGCCGGTAATGTCCGGTAAAACGGCAAATCATTCAAGCGCGGCAACCACTGAGCCGGTCAAGACCGAGGAAAAGAATGAAAACGAAGAAAACGGAGTTAAAAATTTTCAAGAATGCGTTGCCGCCGGCAATCAGGTGGAGGAAATTTATCCGGCAAGGTGTTTTGCTCCGGACGGAAAAACATTCACACAAAACATTGGCAACGAAATGGAACTGGCCGACTTGATAATGATCTATTCGCCGCGGCCCAACGCCCAAATCGCCAGCCCGCTCATCATCAGCGGCAAAGCTCGCGGCAACTGGTTTTTTGAAGCGTCTTTCCCGGTAAAATTAATGGATGAGAACGGGAATGAACTGGCAAATGGCATTGCCGCCGCGCAAAGCGATTGGATGACCAAGGATTTTGTTGAATTTCTGGCCACACTTGAATTTACGGCCCCACCGACGCCCGCCGGCACCTTGATTTTGCAAAAAGACAATCCGTCAGGACTTTCCGAGGACGATAATCAACTGATTGTCCCCGTGGAATTTTAATAAAATATTGTGCGACATTTATGATGACAAAAACCGCTTCAGCGGTTTTTATGTTTGTTTATTGTTTGCCATCCTTCAATTTCCTGCCGCTGTGAAATTGGCGGTGAATGTCGCGCAAACGCTTGTTAGTCACGTGGGTGTAGATTTGCGTGGTCATGATACTGCGGTGCCCCAAAAATTCCTGGATGGCGCGCAAATCCGCGCCCTGCGTCAAAAGATCGGTGGCCATGGAGTGGCGCAGAGTGTGCGGCGTGGTAAACAGCGGCACATTGGCGCCAATCGCGCAGTTTTTCACCATTCGCTCAATTGACCGGGCAGTCAACCGCCGCGGAGCGTTTTTGCGCGCCCGAAAATTAACAAACAGCGCTTTTTCTTCCTTTTCACAGATTTCATCGCGGATTTTCAAATATTTTTTAATCCATCCCAAGGCGCGGGCGGAAAAATAAACCGTCCGCGGATATTTGCCCTTGCCGATAATTCCCAATTCAAGCTCTTTGTTTTCCTGCAAATTCGCGAATTGTTCGCGATTCAAATTCACCAATTCGGCGATTCTCAATCCGGTGGAAAACAGCGTTTCCAAGATCGCGCGGTCGCGGACGCCCGCGTCGGTGTTTTCATCCGGCGCCAGCAAAAGCCTTTCAATCTGTTCCAGATTTAAAAATTTTACGGTTTTTTCTTTTCGCGCATCTTTCGGCAGTTTAATCTTGTCCGCCGGCAAGGCGGCAATATCCTTAGCCGTAAAATAGCCCAACAAGGCACGCAAAGCAATCAGGTAGTAGTTCTGGGTGGATTTGGATAAATTGCCGCCCTGCGGGTCAATAAAACGGGATAAGTGCACCCGATAGGCCCAAACATCGTCGGCAGACAGTTCGTGGGGCAAAATCTGCTCCTTTTTTTGGGATTTGAGCCAATTGATGAATTTTTGCAGGTACCGGCGGTAATTTATTTGGGTGTTTTCCGAGAGCCCTTTTTCAATCTCGCAATAATCAAGAAAATCGGGGATATGGGCAATGACGGATTTGTTGGAGTTATTCATTGGTTTTGGAATTAAACGGGGAACGCTAATTATAATTGAATGGAACAAAAAAGAAAAATAAAAAAATAAAATTATGTTAAAAATAAAATGAAATTGAAAAATCTTTAAAAAACAACAAACTTTCCGGCAGGGACGGCTTCCGGCAATCCACGGAAGAAAGGCGGCAAACAACTCTCAAAAATCGCCAAATTCGCCCGAATACCGCCAATCGGCCAAAATTCCGGTGTTAATGTCCATTAACCTTGATTGTGCGACATTTAATATATTGACGACGAGCGAATAGCTCATCTCAAAAAATACCGAAGACGATTCCCCCGCAACGGCACAAACTAATAAATAAATTTTTTAACAAGCCAGTCCTTGATCTGCGGCCACTTTTCCCCCTTGAATCCCTCGTAAATGATTTGCGCTTCCTTTTTTGTTTCTTCCGCCTGCGAAGCGATATTTTCTTTGACTTCCGGCGATCTTTCCTTGATTGTTTGGGACAGATAGCTCCTTGCGCCGGCAAATGCGTCCTTTGCCTCGTCCACCCAGCCCTGCGGCAACAAAACAATGCCCAGAATCACCAATGCCGCCAAAAAAAGCAATTTGACAATTCCCAACATTATCGATTGAATAAATTCGGCGCACATATTGAACCATTTAACATTTCAACGGCGGCGTCAATCCTTTTTGCGGTTTTTTCCTTGCCCAGAACATCCGCCATCTCAAACGGTCCGATTGACATTTTTTGCCCGCAAAGCGCCACGCGCAGAGGCCATAGCAAATAACCGCGGTCTTTTTCCGGTTTTCCGACGGATAAATTAAAACCGGCAATTTGCGGCAAAACGGCCTCCTCCAGGTTTTGCCGCTTCCAATCCCCCGCTTCTATATTTGCAAATATATTTTTTATTTTGTCAAGAGCAAGCTTGGTCTCCGCAAAAGAAGCGTCTTTCCATTTTAGAAGTTCTTTTTCGTAGGATAATTCGGAGAGAAAGAAATATCCCGATGCTTCGGCAATCTCGGATAATTTTTTCAGGCGGGATTGCTGGTAGGAAACGATCTTCTCAATAAATTCAAGCTCAACCCTCTCCCCCGTCCGCGGATTTTTGTATACGGTTTGGCCGCCGGATTTTTCCTCGCTCAAATAACCGGCGGAAACAAAATATGGCAGACAGAGCTTGGCCAGATCGCCCGGAGCGCAGTTTTTGATATAACAGGAATTCAAATAATCCAACCGCGCCGAATTGAACACCGCTCCCCCTTTCTGTACTTTGTCAAAAGAAAAATCGCGGATTAATTCCGGCATCAAATAAATTTCCTTTTCCGTCCCCGGATTCCAGCCCAAAAACGCCGTAAAATTAATCAACGCTTCGGGAAGATACCCTTGCCGGCGGTATTCGGTAACGCCAACCGCGCCATGGCGCTTGGAAAGCTTGCTCCGATCGGCACCCATAATTATCGGCAAATGCGCGTATTCCGGTCGAGACAACCCCAGCGCCTCTTGGATGAGAATCTGCTTGGGAGTGTTGGAAATATGATCTTCGCCGCGAATCACGTGAGTGATTCCCATTTCAAAATCGTCAACCACCACGGTGAAATTATAAAGTGCGTTCTCAAAATCCTTGGCGATCACAAAATCGCCAATCAAAGATCCGTCAAATTCTATTTCCCCGCGCACCAAATCGTTGAATTTTATTTTCTTGCTTTCGGCACGGAAACGAATCACCGATTTCCTTCCGCAAGAAATCAATTCCCGGGCTTCTTCAGGCGAAATTGCGGCGCATTTTCCCGAATAGATCGGCGCTTCGCCGCGCGACATTTGATATTGGCGGTGTGCTTCCAATTCCTCGGACGAACAAAAACAGTGGTACGCTTTGCCCCGGTCAACCAATTTTTCCAGATATTGCTTGTAAATTTCCGCTCTTTGAGTTTGATAAAACGGACCCTCATCCCAATTCAAACCCAGCCACCTCAATCCGTCCAAAATATCATCGGCATATTCTTTTTTTGAACGCTGGCGATCGGTGTCCTCCAAACGCAAAACTATCTTGCCGCCTTTCTGCTTGGCAAAAATATAGTTAAAAAGGGCCATCCGCAAAGTTCCGACATGCATAAAACCCGTCGGCGACGGCGGCATCCTCACGCGCACCGGCGTTGTCCTGTTCTGATTTTCTTTATTGTTTTCGTCCATATCATTTTCAAAGACACTGCGTTAATCATCGTTGAGAAACATATTTTGCGATATGATCCGCAATTGCCTCTCCCGCCGCCGGACGGGCGAATTGGGCCGCGGCTTCGGCCATCGCCCCCGTGGATTCCGGCGTTGCGAACAAGTCGTTGATTTTTTCCAAAAACAAATGGCGGGTGAAATTTCCTTCCTCCATTACCAACGCGGCGCCGGTCCGGGCATAAGCGTAGGCGTTTTTCACTTGATGATTTTGGGCGGCTTCGGGTAAAGGAATCAAAATCCCGGGTTTTTTCATCGCCGCGATTTCAAAAATACTGCCCGAACCGGCGCGGCTCACAATCAAATCCGCGGCGGCATAAACATCGGCCATAACTTTTTCGCCGGCAAATCCCAGCGGATGATAATATTCCAGCGCCTCGGGCTTAGCCATGATTTTGGATTCTTTGGAAACTTGATCAATGTTGCGCGGCCCCGCAATATGGATAATTTCATATGATTGCAAAAGCTCCGCCAAGGCATCCAAAATTTTATCGTTGATTCTTTGCGCGCCTTGAGATCCACCGACAATTAAAATCAGCGGCCGGCCGCCTTTCAGCCCCAACGCTTTTGCCGCTTCCTCTTTGGAGCCATCCATTATCTGAGCGCGAACAGGATTACCCAGCGGAACCGTTCTGCGATTTAGAAATCCTTCGGTTTCCGGGAATGAAGTGAATATCACCGAAGCATAACGAACCGTTTTTTTAACCGCCATCCCGGCAACTACGTCCGATTCCTGCAAAAAAATGGGGATCCGCAAAATCCAGGCCGCCAACGCCACCGGAAAAGAACCATATCCCCCTTTGGAAAAAACCGCGTCGGGATTGATAAAAAGAAGCAAGAATAAAGACTGCAAAAATCCCAAAGGAATCTTGATTAAAAGGTCAATGACATTCTGGACTATCGCGGCCGGATTGGCGTAACGCCTCATTTTCCCCGCCATAATTGTGCGCACCTTAATGTGTTCTTTGGCCAAAACAACTTTGCAAAAATTATCTTTCGGCCCCAAATATGAGAGCTTAACGGAATCTCCGTATTTTTTACGCAAAGCGCGCGCCACCGCCACAATCGGATAAATATGCCCGCCGCTACCGCCGCCGGTAAAAAGTATTTTCATTGATTCAAAATTAGACCTACTGCTTAAATATTTACGCGACGAAATTTTCAGATTTCGTGCGAGCCGCATGAGGAATGAAGAAAGCATATTGGCTTAAATATGCCGAGGATTGACGAATTCGGCGTCGCCGAAATATGGAAATTGCAGTAGTAAATATTTAAGCAGTAGGTCTATTAAATTATCTGACCGATTCACGAATATCAATATGGTTCATTCTACAATAAACCCGGACATTTTTAAAGCTTTCTCTCCGCCGCGGCACGGGAAATATTTAGTAGCAAACCGACCGCCGCCAATTCCACGATCATTGCCGTCCCGCCGTAGCTGATAAACGGTAAGGGAATCCCGCCCAAAGGCACCATTCTGGCGGCGGCGGCGATATTGATTATCGCCTGAACGGTAATCCAAAAAGTAATACCGGCGGCGGCCAGAGATTCAAATTTATTGCGACTCCGGCGGACGACTGCAAATCCCCGCCAGGCGAAGACGGCAAAGATTACGATAAGAGCGGCGGCGCCGACAAATCCCAATTCATGCGCGTAGGGCGCAAAAATAGAATCTCCGATCAATTCAGGCAAAAAAGTATATTTTTGCGATGAGGCGCCGAATCCCTGACCGAAAATGCCGCCCGAACCGACAACGATCAGCGCCTGTCCGGATTGATAACCCTTGCCCAAGGGATCGCTTTCGGGAGAAAGCCACGAGGTCAAACGATCCGCCCGATAGGGAGCCAGCCAAACCAAGACCACCAACGACAAAAAACCGGCAAAAACGATAAAAAGCGAATGTTTAATCGGAGTTCCCGCCAAAAAATACATCACGCACGCCGTGAGCGCAACGACTCCAAAAGTGCTCATATCCGGCTGTTTTAGAAGTAAAAGTCCGATCAAACCCACCACAACAACAAACGCCGCCAGCGTATTTTGAAATTCCTGTCCGGAATTCTTCCCCGACAACTTCCTCTCGGTGCGGGAAGCCAGCCAGCTGGCAAGATATAAAATAAAGACCGGTTTTAAAATTTCCGCCGGCTGAATGGTGGCAAAGCCCAAATGAATCCATCTTTTCGCGCCGCCGGCAGAAAACCCGAATCCCGGAACAAAAATCAAGAACAACAAGACAATAGAAATCAGCAATAAGGGCGGCGCCAGTTTCCGCATCCATGACAGCGGAATTTTATAAGCCAAAACTCCCGCCAACAATCCGGGCAAAACACCGAATATCAATTGGTGGCGGATCAAATAATAGCTGTCGCCATATTTCACTTGAGCCATCGTCGCCGAGGCGCTGGAAAGTATCATTACCCCCAAAAGCAACGCGGCGGCAACGGCGGCCAACAAAATAAAATCCGGTTTTTGCGCTTGTTCTTGAGGCGCCATTTTTTTATTTTTTTTGGTTATCTTTTGCCGCAAACAAACGCCCGCCATCAACCAGACATTCTTTGAATTGCCGCCCGCGATCGGCATAATCCGCAAAACCGCCGAAGCTCGCGGCGGCGGCGGAAAGTAAACATATTTTCCCCTTTTTTGTTTTTGCAAAAACCGAATCAACCGCTTCCCGCATATCAGCCGCCGGACAATATGACAACTCGCGAAAACGATCGGTTTGCCCTGACGATTCAGCTTGTTTTTTAATCTCGCGCCAAATTTTTATCCCCGTAGCCGGAAGCATAACAAGATTGCGAATATTACTGCTTAAAACTGATCGCGCCAATTTATCAAACGGTTGATTCCGATCAAATCCGCCCGCGATCAGCGTCTGCACCCGCGGCCCCAGCGCCTCAATGGCCGCCACCGCACTTTCCTGAATCGTTGATAACGAGTCATTATAACAATCAATGCCGCCGAAGTTGCCAATAAGTTCCAAGCGATTCGGCAGAGGTTTAAAATCGGCAATCGCCGCGTTAATAACATTATCGGCAATTCCCAATAACCGCCCGACAATCGCGCCGATTTTCGCGTTTTCCATATTAAATTTTCCCACCAACGCGGTTTTGCCCGTAAATTGCCAGTTATCGGCAGTAAAATCAATTTTTTGTGCTTTGGTTTTCTTCAACCACGGGATAATTTCCTTAATCCGGCCATTATAGATAAAATAATCGTTTTCCGTTTGATGCAAACATATATTCATTTTTGAAAGAATATATTCGTTATAGTTTTTATAATAATCCAAATGTTCCGGATATATATTCGTTGTTATGGCAATATGAGGGCTTTGCTTTAAGTTATATAATTGATGCGCCGAAAGCTCGCAAACAAAAAACGTGTTTTTATCCGCCCGCGGTAAATAAGACAGCGTCGGTTCACCGATATTCCCCAGCAGGAATGTTTTTTTACCCGATCTTTTGATGATTTCGTAAATAATGGAAGCAGTGGTGCTTTTTCCCTTGGTGCCGGTGATGCCGATAATCATTCCCGGGCACTCTTTAAAAAATATTTCCGTTTGGGAAGTGATGGCGCCCCTCTTGAAGGCCGTTTCCACCGGCGGCAAATGAATGGGAATTCCCGGAGATTTAACGACCAGATCGTAATTATCCAGCGCTTCCAAATAGCCGTTACCGCCCCAAAAACGCACCTGCGGATTTTCCGCCAGCAAACCGCCGGCCGCCGGTCCCAACTTTTCAATCTCGGCCCGATCCGCGGCGGCAATTTGAACAGCGGGATATTTTTCCAAAAAATAGCGCAAACTATCGGTCCCTTCCCGCGCCAGCCCCAGAATCAATATTTTTTTACCGGAATAATTCTTCATACCGTAATATTTTATCATAAAAATAGGCCGAATACCAACAAAAAAAAGGAGAGGTGGAAGCGTTTCCCTCAATCATCCCGAAGACCGGTTCGGAACGCTTGGCGAAAACGCTTCTCAGAGCTCTCCTTGCTTGATAGGGCGGGATCGCCGCCCCCCATAAAAGAGACTATTCCGAAAATAATTTTGTTTCTTTCAAAAAATCCGCTCTTTTGAAAAAAATCATTTTCGAAATCTTCCGTTTTTAATGTACTTTCCTTTCAGTTCCCCATATTCCCCCGCATCAACAATATCATTTTATGATTTCCTCAAAATATGTCAAACCGAGTTATCCACATCCGGCAGGAAATGCCGACAAAAATCGTCAAGGCCGGCGCGAAGCGTAGCTTCAAATTTTTCGGACAAACAATGATTTTTATTCCACAATAACAAAAGCTTGCCGCTTTTTGATTTCATATCGCCATACTTCGGCAAAAACTTTTTTTCAAATACTTGCAACAAAGCAGGTAAGTCCCGACCTTCCTTTTTTGCGGCAACCAGCGACAAATAAAACGCCGCGCGGGTTTCGGCAAACGTGCCCACGCACTCAAACGGCTTCGCCTCCCCTTCTCCCAACAACTGCGCCATCAACGGCAAAAGTTTTTTGTTTTCAAAAAAGTTTTTGCTGAAAATTTTTATTGCTTGTTTTTCGGCGACAAAGGGATAAAGCATAACAAACACCGACAAACATTTGGGACATTCGCCGCACCAGCCGATATTTTTATTCTGCCGGTTTTTTGTCGTAAACGGCTTGTTGCAACTGATAAATTTTGGAAAATATTCGGGATATCGCGAAAACAGCATCGCGATTTGCAATTCATAAAGCGGCCGCAGGATTGAAAAATAATCAACGTTTTCCGCCAGATATTTTTTTGAATATGCCTGGAATTTCTTTTCAAAATCAAACGACTTGGAATATTGATGGTTTATCTCTTTTTTTAAATATTTGACGTTGCCCTCGTTGGAACTTCTCTCTTGGGAAATGGCAATACGGCCGCAATCAAAAAGCGCGGCAATGGCAACGGAATAAAACGACAACAACGAGGAGAACGGCGTGTGTCCGTTTAAAAATCCTTCCTTTTTCATCACCGCGAGACGCGGGTCAATCTGCCGGAAAACCGTTGCGCACGGACCGCCGGCGGCCGCGCAGACCCGCGCCAACGATTCATTGGGATTAAGCGCGAACAGCATCGTTTTTTGCCGCGCTTTTCGCAACAATTCAGCTGTCACCAGCGAATCCTTGCCGCCGCCCATCGGCGCCAAAATGCGGGAAGAAAATTTTTGCACAAGCGGACAAGGATATTTTCGCGGCCTTTTGAAATTGATTTCAAATTCGGGAACGATAAACGGCAACTTGTTCTCAAAAAAGAATTGCCCCATCCCCCGTTTAAATAAGTCCTGCCAAAATTTGATTTGCGTTTTGTCCAGGTAGCCGGCGTTGACGACAATTTTAGGCGCGCAAACCGCTTTCCAATAGCTGGGCATTTCGGCCAATCCCAAGTGAAACACGAAATTAGAGATTGCTTCTTCCCCGATTTTTTTGATTTGTTTTTTATCAATGCCGCAAATGGAAATCTCCGGACAAAATTCCCGATCGCCCGTCAAAAACAAAAAATTCGCGGACAAATCTCCGCTCTTCGCGCTCCAATTAAAGCTTTCATAAACAAATTCCGGATATTTTTTTCGCAAGTACCTTAAATTAATTTTATGCATCAGTTTATGGATGGTATCTTCAGTGGAATATCCAACCTCTTACCCCATTAAACGGATCGCCACCCCCACCGCGGCAAAAATAATTCCTAAAATCCAAAAACGCATCGTCACACTGTGCGCCGGCCAGCCAACCGCCTCAAAATGATGATGTATCGGCGTGGAAAGCCAGAGTTTTCTTTTCAAGATTTTCTTGTGCGCCAACTGGACAATCACCGATCCCGCCTCTATCACCAGCAATCCCGCGATTACCGGTAGCACCACCACCGAATCCGTCAGGAATGCCGCCACCGCCATCGCCGAAGTGAGCCCCAAAGCGCCGGTTTCGCCCATATAAAATTTTGCCGGCGGAATATTAAACCACAAAAACGCGAACAGCGCGCCGCAAATAATCGCGCAAAAAGTCGCCAGGTCCGCTTTTCCCTGCGAAAAAGCAATCAGTGCAAACGCCGCAAAGATGGAAACGAACGCGCCGCCGGCCAAACCGTCCAGGCCGTCAATCACGCCGCCGGCCCAGGAGGCCAGCATCACAATGACAAAAAGCGGAATGTAGAACCAGCCAATGAAAATATCAATGCCGCCGGGAAAATCGCCCGCCAAAGGAATATGCATTGTTTCATAGCCCAGTTTCTCGTAGAACCACCAGCCGCCCACCAATCCGATGATCGCCACCGCCAGCAGGCGGCGCTTGAAGGTGATGCCGCCGCCGATATACTTGCCGCCGCCGTAAACGGTTAAAATATCGTCGGCCAGCCCGATCAGTGATCCCACCACCAGCGCAAACAGCGGAAGCCAAACTTGTTCGCGCGACAAAAAATCAAGCAAAACGAACCACCACGGCGCGCTGATACCCAAATTTTGCCAAATCCAATCAGGTGCCGCAGAAACCATTGAAAAGAACAACGCCACCAGCAGGACTGATGTCCAGATTAACAATCCACCGCCGCGCGGCACCGAAGTTTCCCGCTCTTTGTGCAGAGAATGGAAAACCGAAGCTTCTTCGCCGGTGATGGTTTTTTGGCGAGCGTTTTTTTTCCAAAATTTAACGCGGCGCAAAAAAACGATCAAACGAGGCGCGGCCAGAAACGCGATGATGGAAGTGACCGCGGTAAAAATCAGCATGCGGATGATATTGAAAGTGAATAGTGTCATAAAAATCGCTAATAATTATTGCTGAAATTCACGATTTTTTGCATTTCGGCCACACGGCTTTCGGCGTTCGCCGATCCCAGCAAAACGCCGATGTGGCGCCATCCGTTCGCGCCGTCAAACACTGCAATCATACATCCCCCCGCCTTTTCGGTATAGCCGGTTTTACCGCCAACCAAAGTTTGGCCTTCCCATAGCGCAAAATCAAAAATTCCGTTTTGCGTGCGGTAAAATCCCGGGGTTTTGGTAGTGGCAAAAATTTCAGGATGGAACTCCAAAATATTCTTGGAGAACGCGAGCAAATCCCGCGCCGTGGAATGATTGAACCGGCCGTCGTCCAAATCCAATCCGGTGGCATTGAAAAATTTGGTGTCCGAAAGCCCAATCTCGCCGGCGGCGCGGTTCATCGCGTCCACAAATTCGTTCTCGCCCATTAATTCCGCCAGCACCCAAGCCGCATCGTTGCTGGAATAAAAAAGCATCAAATCAAGCAATTCTCTGACGGTGCGGATTTCCCCGAAGAACAGATTGCCGGAAACCGGCACGTCGGGTTGTCCGGCCGCCGCGGCGCTAATAAAAACAATTCTTGAAGGATTGTAAATTTCGGGATTTTCCAAAACCACTCTGGCAGTCATCAGTTTTGTCAATGAAGCAATGGGCAATATTTCATCGGCGTTTTTTTCAAAAATCATTTTTTCTCTTCCCGCCGCGCTGGCGCGAGAACACAACGCCGCTTTAGCTTCCAGTTCCATTGTGGGCCTGAATGGCGGTGAAACAATCACGATTTCTCTTATCGGCGCGGAGATCTGCGCGTAGAGATAATTTTCCAGCTTCACCTGGCCGCAGTCAATCGCCCAGCAGACTCCGCCGCCGAAGACCAAAGCGACAGCAAAGCCAAACCACCTTCTGGCAATGGAATTTCGTTTTTTCGCCCGCTTCTTGGGCGGTAATGGCAAAGAAATATATGGCCTGATCATTTCAACAACTTTTCTTTTTAAGAATCGTCAAACCGAGTTCTTCCAATTGAACCGCGTCAACCGGCGATGGAGAGCTTAGCATTAAGTCGCGATTGTCCCCCGTTTTGGGAAATGCCATCACTTCGCGGATATTCGGTTCGCCCAGTAAAACCGCCATCAGACGATCTATCCCCGGCGCCATGCCTCCGTGTGGCGGCACGCCATAGGAAAACGCTTCAAAGTAATGCGGAAATTGTTTTCT
Organism: Patescibacteria group bacterium UBA6102; assembly: GCA_002423555.1. Taxonomy (GTDB): domain Bacteria; phylum Patescibacteriota; class Minisyncoccia; order Minisyncoccales; family UBA5738; genus UBA5738. Next base: position 12,722 of record DIWQ01000036.1, on the reverse strand, counting down.
GGTTTCTTCCGGCGAATGCCCCAAAACTTCAAAAATCGCCGAAAAAGTTTCCATATCGGTATTGCGCAAACTGCCCGAGAATATTTCAAAGCCGTTCAGCGCCATGTCATATTGCCACGCCAAAATTTTTTCCGGCTCCGTTTTTATTCGTTCCGGGTCGTTTTCCCGCGGCATAGTAAAAGGATGATGCATCGCGTTCCATCTCTTGTCCCCCTCAAGCCATTCAAACATCGGAAATTCGGTGACAAAGCAAAACGCCAGTTCGTCGGGATCATTTTTGTTTTCGCGCAGATCGGGCTTGTCGGTGCCGTATCGCTCCATCGCTTCCTTATACGTCAAACGGGGAAACGGAATTTTGGTAATTTTCTTTTGCGGAAACAGTCCTTTTACCATTCCCGCGAACATCTCTTCGGCCAAAGCTAAAATTTCCGCTTCGTCGGCAAACGACATCTCAATATCCAATTGCGTGTGCTCCGCTTGCCGGTCCGCCCGCGGGTCTTCATCGCGCAAACAGCGCGCCACTTGAAAATAACGTTCCAGTCCGGCGACCATCAGCAATTGTTTGTATTGTTGGGGGCTTTGCGGCAAAGCGTAAAAACTTCCTTTCTGCAAGCGCGCCGGTACCAGAAAATCGCGCGCGCCTTCGGGAGTGGATTTGGTCAATATCGGCGTTTCCACTTCCACAAAATTTCTCGCGGACAAAAATTGGCGCAAATGATTGACCACTTTATGGCGCATCACCAGATTGCGGCGCAGGCGCGGACGGCGCAAATCCAAGTAGCGGTATTTGAGCCGGTTATCTTCACCGATCTCATAACCGTCACCGTCAACGGCAATAGGTAACGTTTGCGCCCTTGATAAAACTTTCAGCTCGTCAATGACAATCTCTACGCCGCCGGTGGAGATCTTGTCGTTTTTCATTTTTTCCGGGCGCTCGTTAACAATACCGCAAAATTCCACCACCCACTCGGGACGCACTTCTTTGGCCAAATCAAAAAACGGCGCCTTCGGAAAGACCACCGACTGGATCACCCCGCTGGCATCACGCAAATCAAAAAAAATCAGCTTGCCATGAGCACGCACCGTCTGCACCCAGCCGCACAAGCGCACATTCCACCCGACAAGCCCGGGCGTTTGGCCAATCATTGTTCTCGGCAATTGTTTTTCCATATCCATAGTATCAATATAATTGTTTCAATGAATAAATTAATTCTACTTTGTCGTTCTACCCCATCATCCTACTCCATTTCCCCCCATTTTTCAACACGCCCCGCCATCTCCCCGACATCCCCCGCTACCCCCGACACCGCCCCCCGCCAAACCATTCCACCCTTCGGGCGAACCATCCTATGTTTTGGCACAGATTAAGAAAATGCTGAGGAAAAACAGGATTAATCAAGTTGAAGCAAAAATCAGCGCAATAATTGGAGCAAGGCGGCGATCTCCGGGCGCGGATTGTCGGCAATGCGATAATTAACCGCATAGCCCGATTGTTCGCGATCCACAATATCATTGGCAAATAAAATCGCCAAATGTTTTGACGCGGCTTTATAGGAGCATCCGGACGCGTCCTTGATCATCCCCACCGACGCACCGTCGCGGCGGCTCAAAAGATATTTCAAAATTTTGAGCCGACTGGCATTGGCAAACGCCCTCAAAGTTTTTTCAAGTTTTTTCATTTGATTTTTAACTTATTTTCAGCTATTCCCAACTTCAATTCTAACATAATCACAAATCCATTCCACCCTTCGGGCGAACCATTCCATTGTTTTGACAGAGGAAAATATGCTAACGAATGGTTTATAGTTTCTTTTTGACGATATTGTAGTTTTCTTGGAGGTATTGGAGATCTTCGTAGAGTTTGGAAAATATTTTATCTTTCTCAAAATCCGATTCTCTGAAAGCAATGTTAATAATTGTCGCCAGAACCGCGAAATAATCGCCACGCTCAATATGAAACTCCAAATGTTTGATGCGGTCGGCGCGATTGTTTAAATCGCGAACAAACCAAACCATTGGCGACTCCCCGTCCGCCGCGATTGATCCGCAATCCGTTTTTTGCTTATAATTTTTGTTAGTCATTTTAAATTAATCCTTTATTTTTGAAACTTAAAAATTCATTTTTGCCAAGAATGACGTGATCGGTTAATCCGATGCCCATAATTTTGCCGGCTTCGGCCAATCTTTTGGTGATCGCCAAGTCATCTTGGGAGGGCTCAACATTACCGCTGGGATGATTATGCGCCGCGATTATTCCCGCGGCGCAAAGAGCAATCGCCGGTTCAAACACTTCGCGCGGATGCACCAAGCTGGCGTTGAGCGTGCCAATGGAAATTATTCGCCGTTCAATCAGCGCGTTGGCGGTGTCCAGATAAAAGACCGCGAAATGTTCCTTTTTGGAAGCGCGAAAGTCAACGCACAATTTCCAAACGTCTTCGGGTGACAAAATTTCCGGTTTTTTATCCGGGCGCATCCGCCGGCCAAATTCCAACGCCGCGATTATCTGCAACGCTTTTGCCTTTCCCAGGCCTTTTTCTTTGAGCAAATCTTCCAGCTTGATTTTTTCCGCGCCGTTTTTAGCAATCAATCTCACGATTTTTCTTGACAGCTCCACCACATTCAGCCCCTTAATCCCCGAACCCAAAAGCACCGCCATTAATTCAGCGGTTGCCAGTTTTTCCGGGCCATATTTTTCCAATTTCTCCCGCGGCCGATCAACTTTCGCCAAATCCTTAATCTTCATAAATGAATCCAGTTTCCAAATATTTTTTCTTCAGAAATTCGCTAAACTTCAAAATTTCTTGCTGTTCTTTTTCTAATTTTTCTTCTGCAATCCGTTCCGCCTCGTCATAATCTTGCACTCCCGGAGTGCTCTCTCTCCCCTGGTCTTCCAATTCGCTCGTAGTGATTACGCAATCATAAAGGTGGCGTGCTTCTATTTTCTGAAGTCGCACCCTAATCTCCGGCAGAACTTCACAATCTCGGTAAAACTCATCTATCAACAGTTGTATTTGGTCAATTATCTCTTGCTCTTTTTTTTCTTTTTCTTGCCAATCTTTTTCCCCGTAAGGATATTTAAGATCAACGCCAAGGTCAAAAGCAACAAATGGAATATGCCAAGCGCCCTTAAGCGTATAATCATCTTCGCTATAAACTCCGTCAGAATGCCCCTCGCATGAAAAAATTGTTTTAACGCCAAAAAGAGTCAACCCAACGACCAATTCCTTTATTTTTTTATCTATCCATGATTCTTCTTCATAAAAGGAAAAAGAATCATCAGATCCATAAAAATCTTCGTCATCATCTTCGTCATCTTTATTCCCCGATCCGCTAAAATATTTTTCCGTTTCTTCCCATTTTTCAAGCCGTTTTTGATATTCTGGATCATTCTCCAAGCTTGTTGCAATGTTTTCAAATCTCATTTTTTATTTTTAGTCGATTTTGGGCCAGGGGGAAATAATCAGGTCGGTTTTGGTTTTCAGGGGGAGGACTTGCCAAAGTTCTTCGGTGACAAACGGCATAAACGGGTGCAGGAGTTTGAGGGAATTCGCCAAAACATAGATCAGGATTTTTTGGGTGTTTCGGGTTTGAGTTTTGTTTTTCGCGCCGCGAATTTGATTTTTTGCCGCTTCAATGTAAACATCGCAAAATTCATGCCAGAAAAAATCATAAAGATCGCGGATTGCCGCCCCCAATGCGTAACGGTTGATATTTTTTTCGGTTGATCGGCAAATTTTCGCCAATCCCGCCATAATTTTTTTGTCGGCGGAGGTTATCGGTTTCGGTTTTACGGTAAGCGAATATATATTCTTTTCGCCCTCAATCTGCCCGCAAACAAATCGCGAGGCATTCCAAATTTTGTTGCAGAATTTTTGTCCGGCAAGCATATTGTCTTCGTTAAAATGCAAATCCTGCGATTCGCTCACTTGCCATGCCAAACCGAAACGAGTGGCGTCGGTGCCGTATTTTTCAATTAAAGTCATGGGATCAATGCCGGTACCCAACGATTTTGACATTCTTTTGCCGTCTTTGGTCAAAACCATCGCGTTGATAATCACTTGAGCGAACGGCGCCTTGTTCATAAACTCCATTCCCGAAAACGCCATCCGTGCCACCCAGAGGTTGATAATATCGCGGCCCGTGGTTAAAACCGAAGTCGGATAAAATTTTTTCAGATCCTTGGTATTTTTGGGCCAACCGAAGACCGCCAACGGCCACAAGGCGGAAGAAAACCAAGTGTCAAACACATCCTCGCTCCTTTTGGGCCGGCATTTCCCGCAAATCGGACATTTTGAAGGTTCGCTTTTCGCAACGGTATATTTATCGGGTTCAGTTTGGCAAAACCAAACCGGCAAGCGCTGTCCCCACCATAATTGGCGCGACACGCACCAGTCCCGCGGCTCCTTCAACCAGGAATGATAGGTGCTTTCCCAGCGCTTGGGATGGAATTTTATTTTTCCCGAATTCGCGGCAATCAGGGCTTTTCTTGCCAAATCATCCATTTTAACAAACCATTGCATTGACGGAATCAGTTGTATCGCCGCCGAACACCGGGAGCATTTGGGCACTTGGTGCTCATAATCTTCAATCTTTTCCAATAAACCGATTTCTTGCAAATGAGCCGCCAATTTATCCCTTGCCTCGCCGGTTTTCAACCCCTGATATTCCGCGGGAGTATTGCCGTTCATTTTCCCCCGCTCGTCAATCACCGCGATCAGCGGCAATTTGTGCTTTTGGCCAATTTGCCAATCGTTTAAATCATGAGCAGGAGTTATTTTGACCGCGCCGGTGCCAAAATCAATATCAATTGATTTGTCGGCAATGATCGGGATCTCCCGACCGACAACCGGCAGGACCGCTTTTTTGCCGATTAACGCCCGATAGCGCTCGTCTTTGGGATTGACCGCCACGGCGGTATCGCCAAACATTGTTTCCGGCCGCGTGGTGGCAACGATAATATATTCGCCGATTTCATCCGCCTTGGTTTTTGGCAAAAACGAAGCGATTGGATATTTTATATGCCAGAGCTTTGACGCTTCGGCGACATAGTCAGTCTCCAGATCCGAGATTGAAGTGCCGCAACGCGGGCACCAATTCACCACCCGCTGACCCCGGTAAACCCATCCTTGCCGGTGATAGTGAATGAAAACCGTTTCCACCGCGTTGACATAATCTTCGTCCATGGTGAATTTTGTCCGCGACCAATCACAAGACGCGCCCATGGCGCGAATTTGATTCAAAATAATATTGCCATAAAGTTCTTTCCACTCCCACGCTTTTTTAATAAACTCATCACGTCCCAAATCAAAACGGCTTACGCCTTCCTTGCGCAGTTTCTTCTCCAGCGTGCTTTGTAAGCCGATACCGGCATGATCGCTTCCCGGCATCCAAACGGTGGTCTCGCCCTTCATACGATGATAGCGCACCAGCGCGTCTTGGATGGTGATATTAAGCGCGTGCCCCATATGCAACGTGCCGGTCACGTTGGGCGGCGGCAAAACCACCGAAAAGACTTTTTTCCCCCTCGGGTTGGATTTGTCGGGATTGAAGTATCCCTTCTTTTCCCAGTCGTTATATATTCTTTGCTCCGTTTCTTTCGGATTGTATCTTGAAGATGAATTTTCCATAATGATAAACTAGCACGCAACCGGCAAAAAACAAGCCCTCTACCTTCGGACTTCCATCGGCAAATCAATAATGAATTTGCTTCCCTTACCCCATCCTTCCGATTCCACGCTGATTTCGCCGCCGTTGTTGGCGACGATCTGCGCCGCCAAATAAAGGCCGATCCCCTTGCCTTCAATATTGGCATCTTGCGCCCTTTCGCAACGTTCAAAAACCCGGCTAAAAAGCCCTTCCCTGTCTTTTTCGTTCAAGCCAATGCCCGTATCCTTGATCGCAATTCGTAATTTTGCCTCTGAAACCGAAATTAAAACGATCACTCCGCCGGCCTGCGTATATTTAATCGCATTGTCCACGATATTGTAAATCGCCTCCTTGATCCCTCGCGGATTCAACATAATTTCGGGAATCGGTACCTCCGGTTTTTTAAATTTAAGATATAAATTTTTTACTTCCGCCGCCGGTTTCAAATCCGCGACAACCTGCGCCGCCAGCGCCACTGCGTCCACCGGCTCTTTTGCCGCCGCGCTTTTGTTCATTTGGAAATGCGCCACATCCAGAAGCTCGTCCACCAAACGGATCAATTTTTTGTTGGCTTCAAGGCACGCACCGATTTTTTCTTTTGATTTTTTGGTGATTTTGCCATAACTTCCCTCGTCAATCATGCTCAAATATCCGTTAATCACCGACAGCGGACTGCGCAAGTGATGCTGGGTGGAAAGCAAAAATTGGGTTTTCGCCCGATCCAACCGCCGCAAATCCGCCGCCAAAATCTCCGCCTCGCGGCGCAAAATCCTTTCCCGTGACGCAATCGTTTCGGCATCCTCCCGCCGCCGACTCTCCCGATGCACTGCTCTGATCAAATAGTATCCAAAAAAACAAAAGAGGACGAAAACCAAAGAAGTCAGAATCTTCAAACCAGTTGTGGGCATCAAAAAGGGCAAAACCAAAAGCATCACCGCCATCGCGGCAACCATCATTTCGGTAAAAATCAACCTCATTTCAAACAAATGATACCTAGCCACCGCAATGGCGCTTAAAATAATATAAAAAATAACCAGCCCGTTTCCATAAGGCGGGATGGGAACATCGTACCAAAGAAAATAATTTGTGGACCCCCCTAAAAAACCGATAAACGTACCGATTAAAATATACTTTAATTGCATTCTTTTTTCTCCGGTGAATTCTTTTCTCGCCCGATAAAGCATTATCCAGCAGTAAAGCGTCAAACCGAAGAAATAGAGCAAGAAGAAATGATACAGCGCGCCGGGAACCGCCCAATAAGGAAACGGATATTTCGGAACCATATCCGAAATGAAGAGCGGGCTGAAAACGGTTGTCAGAAAAAAAATGGAAAGCAAATAATTTAAAAATATTATCTTTTTGCGTTTTTTTTCCAAATCCAAAAAAGCAAACACAAAATGCAGATAAGTGGCCGGAATCAAAATCGCGCCGATGTGAAGAACCTGAAACCAAAACAGGACATCTTCTTTTATTGAAGACAGCGGCCAAAAACAATATGTCCAACTCCAAAAAGCCACCGCAAAACAAAATCTTGAAAATGCCCGGTTGAGTTTGTTTTGTCTATTGATAAATAAAACAAAAAAACCCAACACCGTGCTGGTAATTGCATTGATTAAGCTCGTTAAAACATAATAGAGCATTGTCCGTTTTTTTTAAACAGAAACGCCAATTCCCATCAAATGAAAACCGAATTTTTCAGTGAAACTTCCTTGCCACGCATAACCCGATTTTTCAAAAATTTTTTTCATTATTTTTATATTTTTAAATTCAAGCTTCCAATTTGCAAGCCAATTCATCAAAAAATACGCGAACGGATCGCCGTCCTTCATCGCGGGAGTTGCATTGCTGGCAATAATCAAGCCGCCGGATTTAATCGTTCTTTTTATCGTCGATAAAACATTGACACAAGTCTCAAAATCAAGCGAACACAAAACACCGACAAGAACCACAATATCAAATTTTTCTTCAGGACAATATTTCATAAAACTCTGGCAAGAGAATTCAACGATATCATCCAATCCTCGATTTTTTGCCATCACTATCCCGCGGTTAATTGCCGCCCTGTCGCGATCGATATGAATCGCCTTCAAACCGGAGCGCCCTCTGTAATGATGAGATAAAACATTAATAGTGTCCCTGCCGGGACCGGAACCGAAATTGCCAATCAGTAAATTTTTCTTTTCTTGCAAATTCTTTTCAAAAATTTCAAAGAGATTGGCCTCAACGGATTCAAGCCTTGACCGCACCGCTCTGCCCGCCCGGGATTCCAAAACATAACTGTCTCCCGGCAACGGCGAAGAAATTCCGTTATATAAAAACTCGGTAAATATTGAGGTGCCGGGGTTTGATGCCATTGCGCTCAAGATTGAGCTCACCTCAAGCATATAATTATAAGTTTTTTCCTCAGCAACCGGATCGAAAAACACCCCCTTGAAACGAGAGATGACAAAATCTTTCATCAATGGATCTTTTTTCCCAAGAGCTTCCAACAATCCTTTGGCCGCATCATCAAATTGCAAAATCTTATCCGCTGAATGCAAATTTTCCATTAAAATTAAATTATGGCGTTGATAAGCCGTTGAATTACCGGGAGATATTCAATTATCGCCCAGATCAAAATCGCAAAAAATCCGGCTAACAAAATAAAATCAATCAATTGGCTCATAAAAAATATCCCGCTTATATTTTGATTATAGCGAAAATTTCCGCCGGGGCAAATTTTTTTCACGCGCAATCGCACGATTGATTGCGTAAAATTTTCTGCATATAGTCATAAATATCGCCGGCGCCCAATACCAGCAAAATGTCCCCCTTGTTAATTTCTTTTTTCAGCTTGACCGCGATTTGTTTTTTGGCAAGATATTCCGTCTTTTTTGAACCAACGGCATCGGCCAATTTCTCACTGTTTATGTCTTTGGAAATTTTTTCGTTTTCCCGGCCGGCAACCCGGTAAATATCGGTGATAAACGTTTTATCCAGCGGCGATTCGCGGAAAACTTTGGCAAAATCATCAAAAAGCAAACTCGTGCGCCACGCTTGGTGCGGCTGAAAAACGCAAATGATCCTTTTTTTGGGCCACAATTGACGCGCCGCCGCCATCGTGAGTTTTATTTGCGTGGGATGGTGGCCGTAGTCAAACACCACGGTAATTTTTTTGCCGAAAATTTCTCCCCGGCGGCGATCAAAGCGGCGCCACGAACCACGGTATTTTGCCAAAGATTTAAAAATCGTTTCGTCATCAATTTCCAACATTCGTCCAACGGCGAGCGCCGCCAGCGCATTGGTGACGTTATGCTCTCCCGGAACACGCAAAATTTCCGAAAAAAATTTCGCCTCGGGCATTGTTCGCGAATAATTTAAAACTTCAATCCCCTTTTTCTTCATTGATTCGCCTAACTTTTTGGCACCGGCATCGTCGGCGCAAACCAGCAATTTCCCGCCGGGCTTCAAGTTGCCGGCAAATTTTCCAAACGCCGCGCATAAATTCGCTTCGTTTTCGTAGCACTCAATGTGATCCATTTCGATGTTGGTCACCACGGCGATATCGGGGAAATAATTCCAAAACGCCCGGTCATATTCGCAAGCTTCAATCACCAACAGATCGGATTTTCCGGATCTGAAATTGGTATTTTTAAAACTTTTAACTTTCGTGCCCACCACCACCGTGGGATCAAATTTTGCCGCGGCCAACATCATACCGATCATCGCCGTCACCGTGCTTTTCCCGTGCGCACCGGCGACAGCAACCGTCCGGTATTTTTTTGTTAACTCTCCCAATGCTTGCGGATAACTCATTATCTTAACCCCCATATCTTGCACCCGTCTTAACTCCGGATTGTTTTTCGCCGCTAAACTATAAATCGCCAAATCCGGCGCGGTTTTTTTTAAATTGATATTTTTTTTTAAAAAAATACGCGCACCGATTTTTTTCAAATCATCGGTGATTTCGGATCTTGCCAAATCGGAACCGAAAACTTCCCACCCTTGCGACAGATAATATCGCGCCAGCGCCGAAACTCCGATTCCGCCGATACCAATGAAAAAAACTCGCATAATTTTCAGTTTTCAGTTTATTGATCTTGGCCAAGCTTTGCGCTTTCCAATACAGTGTAAATCGGGCCGCCGCGGCGCAATTCGCTTTCCATTACCTCAATTGATTCGGCGGTAAATGTTTTGGCAATTTTTTCTTCAATTGTTGGAATTTCCTCGGGATCCATGCGGCGCAAATCGGTTTGAATCAGCCGCGCCAAAGTCACGTGGGAGCAAAAAGCGTAATCGGGATCGTCCTTTCGGTAACGGGCGCCGGAAAACTCAAACAAGGAGCTTTCCAGATCTTTTTGGAGGTTGCCGATTTCTTGCGACTTCTCTCCCACCGCCCAAACCATACGCGGATATCGTGAAATGTCCCCTTCTTTTTGCCGGCGGGGAAATTCGTTTTGCGGCCCGTAGACAATGCAATCCAATCCCAAAACAAACGGATCGTGGCGCTGTGCGACCTTAATTGCAGATTGGCAAATTTCATTTAATTCTTCGTCGTTAGTATTTCCCAAAAAACTCAAAGTGACGTGCAAATTTTCCGGCTTGGCCCATTTTGCCGGCAATTCCGGCCATTTCCGGGAAAACTCCGCCAAATAACGGCGCAAATTTTCCGGCAAGTTAACGGCAATAAAAATTCGGTGCAAATTGCGCATAATAAGATTGAATCACAACCTCATTTTAAACCATTTGGCAAAAAAAGAAAGATGGAGTAAAATCCCGATTAGAGATATAAGATTTTGGGATTTGGGATTTGGGAAAATTCGGCATTCAATTCATAGTTTTGGAAAATAATTTGATTAAACTTTGACACCGGATATACCAATGATATGTATGCGAATACTATTCGCTTATCAATTATTTAATAACGAATATATATGAAGGAGCACATTAACGGAAAAACCGGGAATACCGTCTATAACTTAATGCGCGATTTGGGATATCATTTTCAGGGACAAGACGAAAAAACCAAAGAGTTGGGTTTTGCGCGTCCCAAAACCGGCTATCCCCGCTTGCATTTGTTCATAAAAATAGAAAATGACGGATTGACCCTCAGTTTGCATCTGGATCAAAAGAAGCCGGTTTATGATGGCGCCACCGCTCATGCCGGAGATTACGACGGTCCGGTGGTGGAACGAGAAATGGCCAGAATAAAACAATACATTGAAAGCCAAACCGATAAAAGTTAATCTATGGAAGTAATGTTGCTGACAAAAGACAATTTTCAGGCGGCAGTGGAGGCGGCGGCAACGGTAATCTATCGTGGCGGCGCAGTAATTGCGCCCACCGACACGGTCTACGGCTTGCTGGCCAACGCCGCAAACGAAAAAGCGATTGAAAAAATTTTTGCCGCGAAATTAAGGCCAAAAAACAAACCTCTGCCGATATTTGTGAAGAATATGGCAATGGCCAAAAAATTGGCAAAAATTTCTCCGGCGCAGGAAAAATTTCTAGAAGAAAAATGGCCGGGAAAATTCACCTTCCGGCTGAATCGCAAAAAAGAAGTGAAACTTTTCGGCATTGAAGAAAACACTGTCGCCCTCCGCATCCCCTTCCATTCATTCGTTAATTCCCTTTTGGAGGCCACAAATTTGCCCCTCTGCGGCACTTCGGCCAATATTTCCGGCCGGCCGGCATCCGGAAAAATTGACGCGGTTCTGGCTCAATTTCACGGCAACGCAGTTTTTCCGGATCTGGTCATCAACGCCGGCGATCTGGACAAACCAAGTCCCTCAACCATCATTGACTTGACCCAAATCCCGCCGCAAACTATCCGTCCTTAAAAACGTAATCATGGAAAAGAAAACGCAAAAAATAAAGCCGATCATCAACAAAAAACAAGAGTTGGAGCTTTTGCGCGAAATCATTGAAACCATCAGTTACAATTTGGATTTAAAAGAAGTTTTGGGCCGCATCGTCAAAATCGTGAGCGGCGTCACCAAGGCGGATTCTTGTTTTTTGTATTTGCTGGACGGCAACAATCTGGTTTTGCGCGCGTCGTTGAATCCCAAACCCATGGAAATCGGCAACATAAAATTGAAAACCGGTGAAGGGATCACCGGCTGGGTGGCGCGCAACAAACAGACCGCGGCCATCGCCAAGGAAGCTTATAACGACGAAAGGTTTAAAACCGTCAACAGCCTGCCCGAAGATAAATTTGAGGGATTTCTTTCCGTGCCGATTGTTTATCATGACAAAGTGCTGGGGGTAATTAATGTCCAGCACTCAAAACCGCGGGCATACTCCAAAACCGAGATCGCACTGTTTGAATCGGTCGCCAAAGCCGTCGGCGGCGCGATTGAAAACGCGTCCCTCTTTTCGGAAAAGGAGGCGTTAAAAGAAGCGCTGGAAACCAGAAAAATCATTGAAAAAGCGAAGGGTATTTTGATGAAAGAATTCGCCATCGGCGAAGACGACGCCTACAAGCTTCTGCACAAAAAAGCGATGGACAAACGCCTGCCGATGAAAGAAATCGCCAACGCCATTATCATCTCCTCGGAATTCAAAAAATAGTTTGCAACCATTCTATAAAAAATCCGCCAAAAAGCGGATTTTTGTTCCCGATAAGTCCTTGGTTATTTTGGCATTGCCGCCAGCTGTTTTTGCAGTTCGGCGATGAGCTGAATGATGAGCTGAATTAACAGTTGTTTGACTTCGGCAATCTTTTGCAGAATCTCGGCGCGAGTCATTTTCTGCGGCGTTTCGGTCAGGGTCTGCGGATCGGAATCGGAAATCACCGGCCCGCCGGCCGTCTGGCTCACGCATTGGCCGGAAACATTGCAAGTTTTGCCGCTGGTACAAGCGCCGCAACTGACCATTGCTCCACACCCATCGCTCCACGATCCGCACTGATAATTCCCCAGCGCGGCACAAGTTTTAGGAGTGCAACCTGCCGAAGAGACAACTGCCACCACCACATTCGGAGTTTTGTCGCCAAGCCACTCCACGCCGTCCTGCACCATCTGCCATTGGAAATTGTAAGTGCCGGGAGTTGCCGGCGCCTTCACGTCAAAAGTGAAGGTTTTTGTCTGGCCTTCCGG
>DIWQ01000048.1 GCA_002423555.1 Patescibacteria group bacterium UBA6102 | reverse complement strand
GCTGAATTCAAACTTCAATTTAGGCGTCTTCTCCAGAGAATATCCGGCTCTCATACCGTCCAGAAGCCATCTGGACGCTTTGATAATCATCGGGATATCATAATTGCCCATTAGATATCCTGCAACTTTGTATGAGATATCTTTGATATTGCCGGCAACCCATACTTGCTCCATCAAGACAGCTATCGCGCTATGGACATCTCTTGCGCTAAAAACGCTAAAGCTTTCCCCTTTAATCTGCGCCTCTTGCTCCCTGATTGTCTCTTCTACTTTTATCCTTATCTCTGAAGGAAGACAATCCTTTAACTCGACTGGCCTTACCTTCGCTGGAGTAATGACCCTTACCCTGGGAAATGTTCTGGTGATTTCGTTGCCTCTAAGGTCTGTCCTCTTATTAAAAATTCTTTTAGTCTCTGCTCTTGACATAGTGCCCCCAAATTCCATTGCCGCGTATAAAACGCGGAGGGCAAACTCAAAAGCTCCGCGGCGCGGAGCTTTATGACAAAAATTTGTTCGGATAATGCGAAGGTATAACCTTCGCGGAATGCTATGATTGCGCGGGAATTTTTACCTCCCACAAGCCGTGGATGTTGCAGTAGGCGCGCGCGCCGACAGCACTCATCCGAGTGTAGAAATCCGCCTCCGGCAAATCACCGGGTTTCAAAAACTTTTTGCCGGATTTGCCGTCGGCGGTGATGATTTCTATCCATTCAATGTGATGCTCTTCGGTCATCGGATGCGCCTGTTCCCCCACTTTGATTTTCACTCCGTCCTTGCCGCGGCAAACATTGGCTGGCAATTCCGCGACCACCGGCAAATGTTTTTCATTCCCCTCCTCGGCGGCCTTGGGCGCCATCAGCGCCATCGGCTGGCCGCAACAAACCAACTCCCCCGCGCCGGTATGCAGGACCTCCACCACATTGCCGCACACCAAGCATTTGTATATTTGCTTTGACTCCGTCATATTTTTGTTTTTATTTTTTTTATTTAACGCTCCCCATATCTCCAATCTACCTCATTTCCCCGCTTTTTGAAACCTTTTGCTAAAAAAGCATTTTATAGCTCTCTGTCAACTCCATCCAAATGATATTCCAAAGAATCAAAAATATTCCAAATGGAATATTTTTTTGTTTTTAGCCGGGTGGACTAAAGAAGAGGTTTTGGTCAAAGCCCGATTTGCGGCGCGATCTTTTGCATTGAAATCAAACAAATTTCAATGAATTTTTCCAAGGGAATATTCAAGCCTTCGGGGTTGGCGCATTGCGCCACTTCGTTGCGGCGGGTGCCCGCGGCAAACTTCGGGTCTTTCAAAAATCTTTTCACCACCGACGATAATTTCACCTCCGCCATCTTCTTTGACGGCATAATCAGCGCCACGCAATTGATTAAACCGGTCAAGCTGTCGGCGCAAAACAGCGCCCATTCCGCCTTGTTCCGGGGACTGATCCCGGTGCCCTCCGGCGCGTGCGCCTTGATAATCCGGTCAACCGCATCGGAAATTTCCAAACCATATTTTGCCAGCACCTCCCGGGTTTTGGCCGGATGGGTTTCCTCATATCCTTTGCAATAATCAATATCATGAATCAATCCGGCCAAAAGCCAATCTTCGCGTGGCGGCTCGTCATTGCCCAATCGGTTTTCCGCCTGCAAATAATCGTAGATGCCTCCCATGCAAGCCTCCAACTCCAACGAATGCAAAAATGTATATTTATTCTCCCCCACCTGCTTTTTTACCGCCTCAAAATATTTTTCCCGTTCGTATCCCATAGTTTTAATTTTATTTTTGGGTTCCAAAGAACAACCGCTCGGCCAATCCATGGAATACGCTATCTTGCTCTTTCTTGGAAAAAACCTGCTTCACAAGTTTTACATAAGGCGTTATCTCGCATAATGAAAAATTTTCACCGCTATAATCAGTGCCAAACATGGTTTTGCTTTTAGCATGAGGATAATATGAAAATATCCGGCGTAAATCTGCAATATATTGGGCTAAAACATCTTTTGCATTTTTTTTGGAATCGGTTTTTTCTATAGTCCCGGATATATCCGTAAATACATTTTTATTTTTATAAATTACCGTTGCGGCCTCCATGCAATAAGGAAAACCGAAATGGGAAATAATTATTTTGCATTGCGGAAATTTAACCGCCAATTCATCAATACATATCGGATGCGCGTATTTAAATAAAGCCCCGCCTTGTTCACTGTAAGTCGTGCCCGAATGAAAAACCAACGGCTTGTCGTACTTTTGGCAAAGTTTGGCAATCGGGAAAATTTTTTCATCCGACGGGTAAAAATATTGATAGCCGGGATATAATTTTATTCCCACTATCCTTTTTTCTTGAAACAACTTTTCAAGCGCCGATAATTGATCCGCTATGTTCTTTTCCGTATCTACGGCCCCGACAAGAAAAAAATTATTCTCCGCGGCAACAAATTTCAATAAATCATTAAGATCATCTTCCCACCAAGCCATTACTAAAACCTTTGATATTTTGTTTTTTGCTTTGGCAAAATAAGTTTTGCGCGNNCCGATTGGCGATTAGAGAAAATCGAAACCCGCCGGAGCAAGACGCCGGCGAACTTCATATTTATGTCCGGAATATACAGTTTGCATCATTAGCGGCAACACCAATTTGCAGCAAACTAAAGCACCCTTATTATTGAGTTGCTTATACGAAAAAGTTCGGACTTTCTTCCTTGACGGAAGTGTCTAAAGAATATCTAAAACTTTTCAAAATCGCTTAGTGCTTATGTTATATCTTTTTAGGCCAAAGACGCAACGTTCTGCCCCCGACTAAGCTCACTTCGCTCTGTTTTGGCGTACCAACCCAGAGCTCCGCTCGCGAGGCGGCAGCCGGCCCGAATTAGGCT
>DIWQ01000033.1 GCA_002423555.1 Patescibacteria group bacterium UBA6102 | reverse complement strand
ATAGGCGAGGGAAACGCGGTTTTGACCGCCAACGGCAATTGCAAGAGCGGGGCGGTTTGCGAAACTCCTTCCGCGGATTTTACCTATAATGTTGAAGGGATTATCAGTGAAAATTTTTCTCCGGAAGAATTGACCAGATAAATAAAGAAAATTNNTTGAAGTTGCCGCCGATTATGAATTTTTGTCCGGCGCCGAAGTTAAAGGTATTGATGTTTCCAGCGGCGTGGCCAATCAGCCGAAAAATCTGGCCGAGACCGTTGGCGGCGCGAAAAACCGCGCCCGCGCCGCGTTTTTGGCTGGCGAGGCGCACCCGGGAGATTTGGGGATTGGCCTTGAGGATGGGTTGATGGCGGTGCCCGAATCCCGCACCGGATTGATGAACATCGGCATTTGCGCCGTTTATGACGGCAAAGATTTTTGCCTGGGCGCTTCGGCGGCGTTTGAGTATCCTCCCGCGGCGATTGAATTGGTTAAAAAGGGGATGGATATCAATCAAGCTTTCCATTCTTTGGGGCTGACGGATAATCCGGCGGTGGGATCGGCTCAAGGAGCAATCGGCATTTTGACGCGCTGCCGGTGGGATCGGAGGGAAACCGCCAAGCAGGCGTTGACCGCGGCGCTGATCCAAATGGAAAACAAAAATTTGTACGGGCGGTGAAGGTTAAAAAAACGCAATCACCCGCCGGGTTTAAAATCAAGGTCTATTCCTCGTTAATGCAAGGGTTAGACCTTGATTTGCGGTGGGTGGCCGCTAAAAAAACGCTTCCCGGATCGGGAAACGTTTTTTTAGCGGCCATGGATTACTTTTTGATTTTTTCCAGTACCGCCTCAAACAAATGAGGATATTTGGCGGAAAACTCCGAAAGAATTTTGCGGTCAATGGCGATATTGTTGGTTTTCATCGCGTTGATGAAGCGGCTGTAGGTGATGCCGTTCTTCCGGCAGAACGCGTTAATGTGGATGTTCCACAAGGATCGCGTTTCGCGTTTTTTGACTTTGCGGTCGCGATAATTATAGCTTAACGCTTTCATCATCGCTTGCTTGGCGGAAGCCAACTTTGACTTGCGGCCCCACTTGAATCCTTTGGTATACTCAATGATATTTCTTCTTCTTTTTTTGTGGAGCGTCCCTCTTTTAACTCTTGGCATAGAAATTCAACGATATTATGATGTATGATTTATGAACTATGAATTAAAATTCTTAATTCCTAAATCTTAAATCCTAAATCTGCTTATTTTATCAATAGTTTTCTGATCTTCTTGGCTTCGGATTCGTTAAGCGGTACCCATTTTCTGCCGGCACGGACTTTGTCGCCCGACATTTTGGAGCGAAAATGGCATGATCCGGTCGGCCGCCGCAATATTTTGCCGGTCTTGGTGATTTTGAATCTTTTGGTGATTGATTTTCTCGTCTTCATAAATTTTTTTCATTGAAAATTGCTTGTCCGCCATAGCTTCAGCGAAGGCGGGAAAATTGAAAATTACTTCTTGGATATTATCATATTGAATCCGCCCATCTCATTTTTTAATTCCTTGTCAACTTTGTAGGGGATATGCTTTTCCAAAATTGACAGAAACTGCTCCACCTTTTCCCGGGAAAGATTGCCGAACGCTTTTTGTCGTCCGCGCAGGCGCAATTCAATTTTCACCCGGTCGCCCTTTTTCAGAAATTTTTCCGCGGTGGCGGCGCGCGTTTCCATATCGTGCGGAGAAATATTATAGGTCAGGCGGATTCCCTTTACCTCGCTGGTATGGACGTTCTTTTCTTTCTTTTGCAAATTGTAAAGATATTTTCCGAATTCGGCGATTTTAGCCACCGGGGGATTCACCTTGTCCGTCACTTGGATCAGATCAAGCTTTTTGCTCCACGCCATCTCCAAAGCGTCCTTCAACGCCACCACGCCGATCTGCTGGTCATTCTCGTCAATCAGGCGCACCTGCGCCGCCCTTATTTGGTTGTTGATGGGAGGTTTTTTGAACATTATGTGGAGACGACGGGACTTGAACCCGTATCTGGCAAATCCGGCAAATGGCGTCTACAAGCGTAGTCCGGTTTTTTTAAGAATCAAAGATTGAAATCGGACAAAATTCTTTGACTCTCCGCCCGAAGTTGGTTTCAAAAAACGGTTCGGGGCAAGAAGCGTTTTTCTATCTCCCAAAGATTATGCCCGGCAAGTTTGAGGGAGAATCCGCCCGCCGGACACCGAATCGGATACTAAGCGTAAACGAGTTCGGGAGTGCTGTATGATTTGGCACTTTTGGAGTTTTGCCGATTTTAACGAGATTCGGCGACTCGGCTTGCAACAATTTGGCTGATTTGCCATCGAATCCTTGCATCCCCAAATCTTAAATTTTTCCGAAACTGCGGGCGATTTCCCGCTCAGTGTCGCGCGTTTTCAACGCCTGGCGCTTGTCAAACTTCTTTTTGCCGCGGCAAACGGCGAACTCCAATTTGATCTTGCCAGCATCTTGATAACGCTGTTTAGTATATAACCTAATCGGGACAAAAGTCAAGCCTTTTTGGGCGGCGATTCCGACGAGGCGGCGGATTTCGGCCCGGCGCAACAAAACCTGCCGATCGCGCCGTTCGTTATAGTCGGCGCCGGCGTTGGCGGGCTGATAGGGGGGGATTTTGGCGCCAATCCAAAAAACGCCGTCCGGACGAACGATCACATACGATCCGGCCAAGGACAGTCCCCGGGTCTTGATTGATTTGGCTTCCTGGCCGTTTAAAACCAAACCCGCCTCAAACTTTTCCAAGATTTCATAATCAAACCCCGCCTTTTTGTTTTTCGCCAATTCCTTCATTTCCCTTTTATTTTATCAGAATTCAGGTTAAACTGAAACCGGTTAAAAGTAAAATCATCATCTAATTATTATTCATATCCTTATGATGTTGCGGGAAAAAATAGGTTTGTTGGTCAACGATGCGGTAAGGAGACTGGCGACAGCCGGATTTTTGGGTTCGGCTGATATTGATAAAATCATCGGACCGGGAGCGTTGAGCGCGTGCAAGGATGCGAACCATGGCGACTATGCGTCAAATATTGCGATGAGGCTGGCCGGCGCGGCCAAAAAGCCGCCGTTGGGAATCGCGCAAAAAATCGCCGAAGAACTGAACCAAAACAAAAAAGCGGCAAAAATTTTTAAAAAGATTGAAGCGGCCGCGCCCGGTTTTGTTAACTTTTCATTGAGCGACGGATATGTGCTGGCCGAAGCCGGAAAAATTCTGAAACTCGGCAAAAATTACGGTAAAGTGAATGTTGGCAAAAACAAAAAAACGCAGGTGGAATTTATTTCGGCCAATCCCAGCGGGCAATTGCACGTGGGCAACGGCTGGAGCGCGTTCTATGGCGACGCGCTGGGCAATGTTTTGGCCATGTCCGGACATAAAACCGAAAAAGAATATTATGTCAACGACGCGCGGGTGTCCAAGCAAATTCAAACTCTGGGCGCCACCGCCTTGGGGCGGGGAGAGGCCTATCTGTCGCCCTATTTGAAAGAAAAGATCGCGTCTTTGCAAAAGAAGCTCTCAAAAATCAGTTCCGAAACCGATGCCGGTTATTTTTTGGCGCAAGCGGTGCTCAAGGATTTGCAAAAATTCATTGCCAAAGATTTGAAAATCAAATTTCACGGTTGGATTTTTGAAGAGTGCCTCTACAAGCGGGGATTGATCATTAAAACCTATGATTTCTTGAAAAAAAAGGGGCTGGTGTTTGAAAAAGATGGCGCCTATTGGCTGGATATGTCAAAATACGGCCAGAAGGACGAAGTGCTTCTGCGTTCAAACGGCAGTCCGACATATTTTTTGTCGGATATCGCTTACCATCACAACAAAATCAAGCGCGGCTATAAAAAAATCATTGACATTTGGGGCGCCGATCATCAAGGGCACGTGCCGCGAATGAAGGCGGTGATGGATATCTTGGGTTATAAGGGCGAGTTTGAAGTTTTGATTTGTCAGATCGTCACCATCAAGGGCGGCAAGATTTCCAAAAGAGAGGGCAATATCGTTGCCTTGAATTGGTTGATCGACGAGGTGGGCGTGGATGCGGCCCGGTTTTTCTATTTGCAAAATTCTTTGCAGTCGCAAATGGAATTTGACGTTGAATTGGCCAAGAAAAAATCCGCCGATTCGCCGGTGTTCTATGTCCAATACGCCCATGCGCGCATTGCCAGTATTTTGAAGAAAGCCCAAAAGCAGGGGGTTGGCTCCAGTAAGCCTGCAGGGGTCCAACCTCTGTCGGGCTTGCGACATCAAAGTGAGATTGAATTGGCAAAACGACTCTTGCGTTTCCCCGAGATTGTCGCCGATACCGCGAACGATTATCAAATCCAGCGCATTTGCCTTTACGCGTTGGGGATCGCGGCCAAATTTCACAAGTTTTACCACGATTGCCAAGTGATCGGCGAGGATAAAAAAACCGCCCGGGCGCGTCTGGGGTTGGTCTTGGCGGCAAAGATAGTTTTGCAAAACACGCTTGGTTTGCTGGGCGTTTCCGCGCCGGAAAAAATGTAGATCTTGCAACTTATTCGATTTTACGAAGGTCTAACCTTCCGCGGCGAAATGGCGAAGGTTAGACCTTCGCCATTTTCACCTTCGCCATTTTCAACGAGGCGCGCTAAAATCAAAACAAGAGATGTTTGAATTTTCGCACTCAAAAAAACAAAAAGGGTTTACTTTGATTGAGTTGTTGGTGGTGATTTCTATTATCGGCACGCTGTCGGGGATGGTGATGGTGGCGATGCAAGATATACGCGCCGCCGCGCGCGATGCGCGGCGGCGGCAGGATTTGGTGCAAATTGCCAAAGCGGTGGAACTATATAATCTTGATTATAATCGTTATCAGATTTTAAACAGCGGATGGGGAAGCGATACCGGCACGGGTTGCGGTTGCGGTTGGTTCAGCGCTGAAGGAGGCGCTTACGGGCGCTCCATTGCGCGGGCGCTTGTTGAAGACGGCGGCAAATTATCCACAATCGTAAAGGATCCGACCGGCGGAACATCTTGTAGCACGACGGCAGGATATGCTTATATGCTTTATTTGCGCGGAAGCGGTTTTTATGTCTATGCCAAACTTGAAAAACCCGCCGCCGCGGATTTGGCGACTTGCGATGCCAATGCCCAGTGCCCGACCAATTACGGCATGAATTATGCCGTCGGCCATCGATAGCGCGTGCCGCTCCCAATCATTTGATTTGGCGCAAGAATTCTTGGGCGAGGGCGACGGTGTCGCCGGTGGCGGTGTAGAAGTTTTTCCAGACCACGGCGATGTCGGCGCTGTTGAAAAGCGCTCGCTGGACTTCGCGGGGCGTGTCGCCGCCGGCAATCGCCAGCATAATGTCATAATTGCCCTTGACGCGCTGAATTTCGTGATAGGGGATTTGTTTTTCCCGGTTGAAAATTTCTTCGTCCACGCCGCGGTGCAAAATAACAACCGCGGGCTGTTTTTTTAATCGGCGCAAAACATTCAGGGAATATTCCACGTTCATCATATCAATCATTGCGTCAATGCCCAGGTTTTCGCATTCGGCGATGAATGAATTCAAGGTTTCTATCGGCGCCTGGCCCATGGCAACCGCCGCGGATGCGCCGGCGCCGGCGGCCATTTGCGTCTCGGTGGCGCCACGGTCAATGGTTTTTAGATCCGCCACGATATAGGCCGGCGCGTTGATCTTCGCGCTGTCCAACCGTTTTTGCCACCAATAATTCAAGCGGGACACGGCGGTGATGCCGTGTTCCTTAATCAGCGGCGTGCCAGCCTCAATGATGATGCGATCGCTGGCGGGTAGGCGCGCGATGATTTTTTGCGCGTCGGCCAGATCGCCGTTGAGCGCGATTTGCAAGTATCTTTTTTTACCGTTTAGTTTTGCCATACCTCATTATAACACATTAAAGGATGCGATTAAAAATTTGTTGATTTGGAGTAAAAATTGGGCAAAAGCGTGAAAAATAGGTTTAAAATGCGTATTTTCACGATTATGGTTGTTTAAATCGTGAAAGTATGCTATGTATAAACTATGGCGAAAGTATCAAGTGTCTATAATAAAATTGGCGAGTTGCGCGCACGATATTACGCGATTGCAACCGGAAAACAGCAACTTTTGGAATTAATCGGCGAGACGGAGATTGCCGAGCAAGTTTATAATTCCAACGCGATTGAAAACAGCACGCTTACTTTTGAAGAGACTGAAAAAATATTGTTGCAGATAGATTTGGATAGATATATTTCCGAAAGGGAAATTTTTGAAGCGAAAAATCTTGCGCGAGTTGCATCCTACATAAACAAAAAAGCCAAAGAGCGGGAGCTTGATATTGATTTGATATTGCTGTTGCACAAGATGTTGCTTTCCAATATTCGCGATGATGCCGCCGGCCGATTCAGAAATGATAGCGAGTGGGTCCGCGTGGGGAATTATATCGCGGTTAATCCCAAAGAAGTGCCGGCGCGGCTGGAGAAAATGATTGCCGGATATAACGCCGATATCAAAAAAAACATCGTTGAAAGAATCGCAAAATTGCATCTTGATTTTGAGCACATCCATCCTTTTATTGATGGCAATGGACGCATTGGCCGAGTGCTGAATAATTATTTGCTCATCCGAGAAGGATTTGTGCCGATTAACATCAAATTTATTGATCGGAAGAAATATTACGAAGCGTTCAGAGAATTCGATCAAGGCGGAAAAACCAAAATAATGGAACAAATTGTCGGGCGTGCGCTTTTAAACAGTTATCACAAGCGGCTTGCCTATTTGGAAGACAAAAAAATAATAACCTTGAAAGAATTTGCCAAGCTTCATAAATTTTCATATTCAAGCATGCTTAATAAGGCGAATAGACAAACAGTGGAGGCGTTTTTGGAAAAAGGAATTTGGAAAATAGGAATAAAATAAAATCAATGAACAAAATAAAAATATACAGTACAATGTCGCGCAAGGTGAGCGAATTGACGCCGATGGAGGAGGGGAAGATCAAATTTTTCGTTTGCGGGCCGACGGTTTATGATTTGTCGCATTTGGGCCATGCCAAAACTTACACGCAATTTGATTTCATCGTCAAATATCTGCGTTGGCGCGGGTTTGAGGTGAATTATTTGCAAAATATCACCGATCTGGACGACAAGATTATTAAGCGGGCCGCGGAAAGGGGAATCAGCTGGCGCCAGCTGGCCGATGATTATGAAAAAATTTACAAAGACGATATGCTGGCACTGCACAACACGGCGGTGAGCAAATACGCGCGCGCCACGGACTACATTGAAAATATCGTGAGCCAGGTGAAACGGATGGTTGACAAAGGTCTGGCATATCAGGCGCCGGACGGCAGTTGGTATTTTGAGATTGCCAAATTCAAAGATTATGGCAAACTGTCGGGACGCACCGAATTGAAGGAAACCGACGGCGTGTCGCGCATTGACGAAAGCGATTTCAAGCGCGGGTGGAACGATTTTTGTTTGTGGAAATCATCCAAAGAAGGGGAGCCGTCATGGGAAACCGAGTTGGGCAAGGGCCGGCCCGGCTGGCACATTGAAGACACCGCCATCACCGAGGTTGAATTCGGTCCGCAATATGACATTCACGGCGGCGCGATTGATCTGATTTTCCCCCATCACGAAGCCGAGATCACGCAAATAGAATCAATCACCGGCAAGGTGCCGTTCGTGCGCTATTGGATGCATACCGGATTTTTGAATATCAATTCGGTGAAAATGTCCAAATCGCTGGGAAATTTCAAAACCATCCGTGATGTTCTGAAACAATATGACTACCGAGTCCTTCGTTATTTCTTTATTTCCAATCATTACCGCGCGGCGGTGGATTTTTCCGATGCCGGGTTGGATCAGGCAAAAAATTCTTTGGCCCGCATTGATGAATTTGTTTTCAACAAAGTTGACGCGGCTTATGACGATAACGCCGATGAAGCGGTTGTCAACGAGACAAAAGAAAAATTCTGCGCCGCGCTGGACAACGATTTGAACACTCCGCAGGCGTTCGCCGCGCTGTTTGATTTCATCCGTGCGCAAAACCAAAAAGAAAAATCCGGCAAACGGACATTTGAGTTTTTAAACCAAGTCAACACCTTTTTGGGATTTATGCAATTTGATCAGGCAAAAAGCGACGAATTTATTGAATCGCTGGTCAAGGAGCGCGACGCCGCCCGTGCGGCGAAAGATTTCGCCAAGTCCGACCAGATACGCGACCGCCTGTTGGCAATGGGCGTCAAGATCTACGATTCCAAAGAAGGCACGAAGTACCGGCTGTAAAATCAAATTATAAAGAGGCGCGGGTTGCCGCGCCTTTTTGACACGCGCCTTTTTGATATTGACATTGTTTGGCGGGGGAGATAATATGGAAATATAACAAAATTGTTATGATGATTGTTTGTGGTTACTATCAATAAAGGGCCGTATTTTTATGAGATTTATTTTTTGGCTAAACCTCAAAGGGATAAAACCGGTGCAAGAATTTATTGACAAACAAAGTCCGCGCGACATAAGAAAGATTAAAAGAAAATTTAAAAATGTGGCAGATTTCACTTTGGGGGAATTATATCACACAGGGGATGTGGACGATTTTAAAGAATGCAGAAAAAAATATGGATTTGCCCTTTATGAGTTTATTGCTTTTGAATTCCGTTTTTTCTTTGTGATGATAGATGAGGATATCGCGATTACTTGTCATGCGTTCAGGAAAAAGGGACAAAAAACGCCGCCGCAAGAAATAAATAAAGCAATAAGAACGGCGATGGAAGTAAGAAATAAATATCAACTTAAATAATTATGGATTCAAAAGATTTAAAAAAAGAGTTGGCGAAAAGCCAAGAGTATCTTAACGATTATGGGGAAGTTAATGACATTAGATTGGATATTGCCTTGGCGATAAATAAAATTCGCATAAAATGTGGCCTCACGCAAAAAGAATTGGCAAAAAAAATGAAAACCAAACAGGCGGCGATTTCCCGCGCCGAAAGCGGCAATTATTTGCCCGGTTTGTCGTTTTTGGAGCGGATGGCAAAAGCTCTTGGTACCGAATTGATCGCGCCCAAATTCGCTTTTTTGGAGGAAGAGACCAAGAAAAATCAAAGCATTTCTTTCCGCCGCTCTGAACCGATGCTTGTGAAAGAAAAAATCAAACGATATAAAAATACGAAGCCAAAATCCCGACCAAGACAAAATTAAAAATCAATTCATAAAAATTGGGGCGCGGCAATCCCGCGCTTTTTTGTCTTGTTATTGTGCATCTCATTACACTATGTGAAACGAATTACGCAATCAATTACGTAATTGATTACATACAAATTTGCGTTTGGATAAAAAAAAGAGACGGCGCATATTATGCTTCTCCGTCATCCTGGTTCAAGCGGTTCAAGGATTTTGACCATGTCCCTGTTCACGATGGTAAAACCGTCGAAATAGGGGAGGTCATTACTGCCACCACGCCGTGATATCAAGTAATGGCTGATGTCACCCATGCGCATTTTGCGAACGGCGTTTTTTAGTTCTTCCATGCGAGTTATCGGCCATGACAACTTGCCGCCGTCAACTATCTCATTATCAATGATGATAGAATTGGCGCCGGTTTGAATGTTGGCGGTGAAATGACAAAAACTTAACCCGCGCAACAAACTGGCGCACCAGCAGTGTGCATAATCACTATCTGGCTCCGGTTTGACTTCAAAGCCGACGATGCGACCTTCGCTACTTATCAGACTCAAAAAAACTTTTGGTGCTCGCGAAGCTAATTCTCCGAGTCTTTCTGAATTTTGACTTTTGCCTATGCCGATGGGGATTACCTCCAATCCCTCAACTTTTACCATTTTTATCATCCTCCATTTTTCAAAGAACGAAGCGGCGGTGCCGCAAAAAAGCCCATTCTTGCTTTGGGGCCATACTACAAGAAAATGGGGGATTGTAAAGAGGGAGAGGATTTAAAAATCAAAATTCAATGTCAAAATAATGTCAAAGATTAAAGATTAAAGATGATGAATCATTTGCCGTATAGGTCGTGGTGGGTGCCAATCTGAGCAAAAACTATCGTATTGCCGCTGATTTTATAGATTGCCGTTAATGGTTTTTTGGGCCGGACTCCAGTGCCGTTATTATCGCTTTTTTTGCTTCTTCAATTATGCGCCGAGTTTTCTCGTTAGGGGCTGAATATTCAGTAAAAGTAATTGTTCGGGCGGCGACAAATTCTTTTATGTATTGGATGATTACCGCGTTTAAAGACACGCCCAAGGCTTGGGCGGTTTTGCGCGCTTGGTCTTTGAGTTTTTTATCAATTTTGATGCTCAGCATTGTTTGCATGAGATTTTTGTTAATATATCCAAATTATATATTTTAGATATATCTTGTCAAGCGGTACTATTGTAACCACTCACTGGGGGGGGTTGTATTTTAAGCGCAAAATTAAAGGGGTCTAACCCTCGCAGTAACGAGGGATAGACCCCTTTAATTTTAAACCCGGTGATTGGTTACGCACTATTAACCGGCAACTATCAACTATAAACGAAAAATCTACGGTGTTTGCCGTAGATTTTTTTGTGTCCCCGACAGGAATCGAACCTGTAGTCTCAAGGTCCGCAACCTTGTATTTTATCCATTAAACTACGGGGACGGATCCCCCGCCTTTGGCGGGGGATAGTTTATAGTTGTCAGTTAATAGTTTATAGAAAAATTCCAAAACTGCAACAATTTATAACGGGTTCACGATAACATAAAATCGGGGATTTGCCAATTTTGGCGTTTTTGGATAGGATGGGGGCAGACAATATGCCAAAATGATTGACGCCAAAACAAAAAAAATAATCGTTGAAATTCTCAAAAAACACGGAGTGAAGCGCGCCGCGGTTTTCGGGTCGTTTGCGCGCGGGGAGCAGAAAAAGAGAAGCGATATTGATATTTTGGTTAAGGTTCCCAATAATATGGGCATGTTTGAATTCGTGAGGCTCGAAAGAGAATTAAAAAACGCTGTTGGCAGAAAAATTGATATGGTAAGCTACGACGCGTTGCATCCGCTTTTAAAAGACATCATATTGAAAGAGCAAAAATTAATATATGGATAAAAATCCTGAAATTTTTTTGGGTCATATTGTTGCCGCGATTGAAGCTATTGAGAGATACACTTGCGATATTAATAAAAATGATTTTAAGTTCAATGATGAAAAGCAAAACGCGGTAATCAGGCAATTTGAAATAATCGGCGAAGCCGCAAAAAATATTCCGGCCAAATTTTGTAAATCTTATCCCGACATACCATGGGCGGATATACGCGGAATGAGAAACAAATTAATCCATGAATATTTTGGCATTGATTTAAATTCGGTTTGGAAAACAACAAAAGATGATTTGCCGGTTTTAAAAAGGCAGATTGAGGAGATTTTGAAATCAATGAATAATAATCAGAAAAAATTACTTTAAAGAAAATATGAATCCGAAAATGTATGTTAAAGGGGTCGGAATGACCAAGTTTGATTATGCGCAAAGACATTGGTGGCAGTTTGCGTTTGACGCGGCGCTGGAGGCGTTAAAGGACGGCAAAACAAATATGGGCGCGATTGACGCAATCGTGTTTTCCGGGGTGTCCAGTGCCGCGGGCGGGGAGCATCAGACGCACAAGGTTTCGTTCTTGTCGGGATTGTTCAAAACCAATGTTCCCATCATTGAAACGCCGGCGGTTTGCGGCGGCGGCGGATCGGCGTTTTGGACGGCCTTGCGGCTTCTGCGCGACGAGGAGTTTAAAAACATTTTGGTGCTGGCCGGAGAAAAATTGGTGGACAACCGTTCCGAGGTGACCACCGATTGGATCTTGTCGGCGGCCGAGCGGGTGATGGAACAGCCCGAAGGATTGCTGTTCCCGGCGCAAAACGCGCTGGTCTACCAACAATATTGCCAAAAATACGGCGACAACCGGGAAACTCTGGAATTGATCGCGTTCAAAAACCATCAAAACGCGGAAAAAAATTCCAAGGCCTATTACTACCGGCGGCCGGTGTCGTTGGAAAAGATCAAGCAGTCGCCGGAAGTGGCGTCGCCCTTGCGTCTGATGGATTGCTCGCTTTCCGTTAACGGCGGCGCGGCGGCGGTTGTTTCCAAAGAAGCGAGCGAAATTGAAATTGTCGGCTCGGGATTTGCCACGGATTATTTGCTCACTTTTGAAAGAAAAGATATGACTCATTTCGCCGCCACGCAAATTGCGGCGAAAAAGGCGTTTGCGGCGGCGGGATTGTCGCCGCAGGACATCAATGTCGCCGAAATCCATGACGCGTTCACTTCGGTGGAAATGTTGTCATACGAAGATTTGGGCTTTGCCGAATTTGGCAAGGCGGGGGAGTTGATCCGTTCGGGAAAAATCAACTTGGACGGCGATCTGCCGATCAATCCTTCCGGCGGACTGAAAGCCAAGGGCCATCCCATTTCGGCCACGGGTTTGGCGCAAATCTATGAAATTGCCGAACAATTGCGCGGCAACTGCGGCGACCGCCAGGCCAAAAACGCCAAAATCGGCCTGACGCACAACATCGGAGGGGCAGGGGGAAGCGTCACGGTGCATATATTCAAGAAAAATTAGAATGTTAAAAGAGGTTTTTAGATATGTTGGATGAAAAGATAATCGCCAAAATCAAAGAAGTTTGCCAAAAATACGCGCAGATAAAGCTGTTGTATGTTTTTGGCTCGCAAACCCGCGGTGACGCCGGGCCGATGAGCGATTACGACTTCGCGGTTTATTTGAATGAAATTGATCCTCAAAAAAGATTTGAGATCAAGCTTGGCTTGATCGGTGAATTCACTTCAATTTTGCAAAGAAATGATGTTGACGTGGCGGTGATCAATGACGCGGAGAGTCCGTTTTTTAAATATGCCGTTATCAAAGACGGGGTATTGATTTTTGAAAGCAAGCCATACAAGGTTATGGCCGAAACCGCGATAATGAGCGAATATCTTGATTTAAGAGAATCATTTTTAAAATATAATTTCGCGAAATAATATGGTTGATATTAATGTGATTATCAGAAAAATAAGCTCGGTGAGAAAATATTTGAAATTGTTGGAAAATTATAAAAAATATTCGCGCCAAGAAATTGAATCGGACGCGACTTTGCGCGGGTCGGCGGAAAGATATTTGTATTTGGCCTGCCAGGCGGCGATCGATTTGGGGGAAGCGGTGATTTCATTTAAAAATTTCCGCAAGCCCGGGACGTATTCGGAGATTTTTTATATTTTGGGGGAGGAAAAAGTTGTCTCGCAAGAATTTGAGGAAAAGTTGGCGAATATGGCGAAATTCCGCAATATCGTGGCACACGATTACGATAATCTTGATTTCGGAATTATTTATAAAGCGATAATTGAAGACATAAACGATCTGTCCGAATTTGCCGATATTATTGAAAAATATCTCAATCTCTGACCATTTAATTTTGTTAGTTTAGAATTGTGCCGGTTTGGTTTTTGGCGCGAGAGTAAAAAATAAAAAACATGATGAAAAACATCAAATCAATTGCGTTGTTTTGCGCGGTGCTGTTTTTGGCAGTGGCTTTGGTGATCGCGGTTTTGGCGATTTGGGACGTAATTGAAAATTCCGCGGCAAAAGACTTGCTCATAAAGGTTGCCTATACTTTCGGCGCGGTTTTTATTGTTGGGACGGTAATGGCGGTGATCAAAAAATAAGTTTCAGAAACGTCAAATTGAAAAATTGCACCGGCCGGAACGGTGCAATTTTTTTATATGTAATCACCTTATAAAAAGAGAAAAAACCAACACTGGTTTCAAAAAAAATTAAAATTTTTGGTTATAGTTGTTGGTTCAATAGTCGCTCATCGTCCTTGTTCTATAGTACTGCCAGGCGCACAGAACCGCTACTCACGCCGGTCGGAAACACTTGAGTCTTAATCTGTTCCAATATGGAAGCGACCCGGGAAGTGGCGTCAGCAAGTAGTGATTGCATCATGGTTACGCCGCTTTGAGATCTCAGACTTCTGGAGGTCTGGTATGCTGTTCCGATAGGAGAAAGCAGGGCAGAAGTGGCACCGAAGCGATTGGTGCATCTGCTTTTGCCCAAATAGTCCTCCATGTAGTCGGCCAGAGCCAGTAGATTGCGGAATAGTCCAAACGATACAGATCGGGGTTTCGATCTCGATTTAAAGCCCATTCTCCTCCCATTATGCAGGCCTGCGTTGGGCGGAGCGGCTAACCCGAGTATGGGTTGCGCAATTATCAGGCAATCTCTCCGGAGTATACCACTGCAGAGAAATGCCAAAAAGGCAACCGCTATTAAACCTAAGGGATCCATATATTTAAATCCTCCTTGGCTTATTTTTTTCTTTCTTTACGGCGATCCATTTTCCGCAAGCTTATAAAGCGAGCGAGCCATTTTGTAGTTAACGCATTGTAGGTTATGGCGCGAAAAATCTTAAAATATTATAAACACTATAAGATTCTTGGCGCCATAACCTACCGGTAGTTTTTAAAGAGCATTAGGACTATTTATCAAACTATTGGTTTGGCGTCAATGGTTTTTGGTTTTTCAATCAGGAAGAATTTTTTCAGGGCCAGGCGCATCATTGTCCGGTTTTTCAGGTTGGCTTCCAAAAGGCAGATGCCTTTGTTGGGAAAGCCGTAGACCACCAGCGTTTTGGCTTTTGCCAAAATCACCGCCGGGATCACCAGCAGGTCTTCCTCGCCGTCAACGCAAAGGTTGGCGCTGTCTTTTATCGCCTGGCGCACGGCGTTCCAGCTTTCTTCTTGGATGGTGCCGGCGGGATTTTCAACTTTCAGCGAGCACTCGTGGCGCTGGTCAAACGCCCGGCGCTGGACTTTTTTATCAAAAATCTTAATATCAGATTGCAAGTGATGCGAGCAATAGTCGCCCACGGTAATGACAGTTTTGTATTTCTTTCCGTCAAGCAATTTTTGGTATTTTTCTTTTATTTCGCTTTCGCTTCCAAAAAACGCCTTGCCCCAGACCTTTTGCATCCGCAGGCGGTTTTTCTCTGGCAAAATATAAGTTTTTGGCATATAATGGGGAATGATTTCCAATTTTCACTGAATTTTCAATGTGCCAGTTTTCAAGCGAATGCCGCGTTTTTGTTTGGCCATTGATAATTGGCAATTCACTGGAAATTGGAACTGATTTTGCGATTATTGTCATTTTACCATAGACTGAGTTCAAGAAACTAGCGCAAA
>DIWQ01000045.1 GCA_002423555.1 Patescibacteria group bacterium UBA6102 | reverse complement strand
ATTCGGAATATCAACCGCAAATGATTGAGCCCAAGTGGCAGAAGATTTGGGAGGATACCATCGCGCATCGCGCATCGGACGATTCAAAGAAGCCCAAATTTTATAATTTGGATATGTTTCCTTATCCATCCGGCGCGGGCTTGCATGTGGGGCATTTCAAGGGATATGCGGCCAATGATGTGGTGGCGCGCTACAAAAGGATGTGCGGTTTTAATGTGCTTCATCCGATGGGATGGGATGCATTCGGCTTGCCGGCGGAAAACTATGCCATCAAGACGGGCATTCAACCCGAAATTTCAACCAATAAAAACATTGAAAACATCAAGCGGCAAATGCAAATGGCCGGATTGAGCTATGATTGGTCGCGCGAAATCAACACCACCGACCCGGAATATTATAAATGGACGCAGTGGATATTTTTGCAACTGTTCAAAAGAGGATTGGCCTATGAATCGGAATTGCCGATAAATTGGTGTCCGTCGTGCAAAACCGGATTGGCCAATGAAGAGGTCGTGGGCGGCAACTGCGAGCGGTGCGGGACGGTTGCGGAAAAGAAAAATCTACGGCAGTGGGTTCTGAAAATTACCGCTTACGCCGACCGGCTATTGAAAGACCTAAACGGGCTTGATTGGCCTGACCGGATTATCCAGATGCAGCGCAATTGGATCGGCAAAAGCGAAGGCGCTGAAATCAAATTTAAAATTAAAAATTCCGATTTGGAGATAAATGTTTTTACTACGCGCCCGGACACGCTTTTCGGCTGCACTTATATTGTTTTGGCGCCCGAGCATCCCTTGATTGAAGAAATCAAAGATCGGATTGTAAATTATAAAAAAGCGGAGGAATATATCAACGCGGCCAAACAAAAAATGGATTTGGAACGGGTCAGTTTGGATAAAGATAAGACCGGAATCAAATTGGAAGGCATCGGTGCTGTCAATCCGGCAAACGGCCGGGAAGTTTCAATTTTTGTCGCGGATTATGTTCTGGGCCATTACGGCACTGGCGCGATTATGGCGGTGCCGGCGCATGACGCGCGTGATTATGATTTTGCCAAAAAATACAATTTGGAAATCATTGAAGTGATAAAATCAAAAACCGGGGCGGCGTTGCCATACGAAGGCGCGGGAATGTTGGCGAATTCCGACGAATTCAACGGTATGGATTTGGAAGAAGCGAAAACAAAAATAACCGAATGGCTGGCGCAAGCGGGTAATGCCAAGAAAACCGTTAATTTCAAATTGCGCGACTGGGTGTTCTCGCGCCAGCGCTATTGGGGCGAGCCGATCCCGCTGGTGCATTGCGCCAAATGCGGCGTGGTGGCGGTGCCCGAAGATCAATTGCCCTTGCGCCTGCCGCCGGTGGAAAAATACCAGCCCACCGGCACGGGTGAATCGCCGCTGGCCGCGATTGATGAATGGGTGAACACCAAATGCCCGAAATGCGGCGGTGCGGCAAAAAGGGAAACCAACACGATGCCCCAATGGGCCGGTTCTTCGTGGTATTATTTGCGCTATACCGATCCCGAAAATTCGGATGCGATTACCGGCGCGGAAAAGGAAAAATACTGGATGCCGGTTGATCTTTATGTCGGCGGCGCCGAGCACGCGGTTTTGCATTTGCTCTATGCGCGATTCTGGCATAAAGTCTTATTTGATATTGGCGCGGTTTCTACTAAAGAGCCGTTTCAAAAGTTACGCAATATCGGCATCGTGCTGGCCGAGGACGGACAGAAAATGTCCAAGTCAAAAGGCAATGTGGTGAGTCCCGATGATATCGTTAAGGAGTTTGGTGCGGACACTTTGCGGGTCTACGAATTGTTTATGGGGCCGTTTGACCAGGCGATTGCGTGGAGCACGGACGCGGTGCGGGGAAGCCGCAAGTTTTTGGGACGGGTGTGGAATTTGGTTTTGGAATGCGCGAACAATGAAAATAGCGGCGAGGATGTTTTGCGCCGCGTTCACAAATTAAATCAAAAAATCAGCGGTGATATTGAGCAATTGAAATTTAATACGGCGATTGCGGCGTTTATGGAATTCTTGAATTTTGCCGAAGACAATAAAAGTGATGTCGGCAAAAATGTTTTGCAAAGATTGGTGATGCTGTTGGCGCCGTTCGCGCCGCACATCGGCGAAGAGTTATGGCAAAAACTGGACAATAATGAAAGCGTTTTTAAACAGCCATGGCCGCAACCTGACAGAAATTTGGTTAAAGACGAAATGATTGAACTGTTGGTGCAAGTCAACGGGCGGTTGCGCGACAAAATCGCGGTTCCGGCCGAATCCGGCCAGGCCGCGGCCGTTGAACTTGCCAAAGCGTCAAAGATAGTGCAACAATGGATAGACAATAAACCGATCAAAAAGACGGTTTATGTTGAAGGCAGGCTGGTCAATCTCGTTGTCTAAAAATTTTCAATTTTCAATTTTCAATTTTCATTGAATTTTCAATGCGTCAATGGATCAAACAAAATACTGATTGGCATTTTGTTTGGAAATTGGACAAATGAAACATTTATTGAAAATTGGTAATTGAAAATTGAAATTTATCCAAGGAACATGTGCGGAATAATCGGCTACATTGGCAAGGGGGAGGCGTTTCCGGTGCTCATTTCCGGGCTCAAGCGGATGGAATACCGCGGCTATGACAGCTTCGGTTTTTGCATCCAAGGCCGGGATAAAAACTTTTCCTCGTTTAAGAAAGTGGGCAAGATTTCGGGCGCGGACGGGGATTTGGCCAAGGTAAGCGCGGCGGGCAATGTGGGCCACGCGCACACCCGCTGGGCCACGCACGGAGGGGTGACCGAGGTTAACGCCCATCCGCATTTGGATTGCCAAGGGGCGATCTCGGTGGTGCACAACGGCATCATTGAAAATTACAAAGAACTCAAAAAAGAATTGGAGGCCGAGGGCCACGCCTTCATTTCCCAAACCGACACCGAAGTGCTGGCGCATTTGATTGAAAAATATTTTGACGGCAATTTGGAGCGGGCGGTGAAAAAATCGGTGGCGCGCGTGCGGGGGACCTATGGCATTGTGGTGATCGCCAAAAACGATCCGGAAAAAATCGTCGCGGCCCGGTCGGGCAGTCCGTTGTTGATCGGCATCGGCGAGGATGAATTTTTGGTGGCGTCGGATCCGGCGGCGGTGGTGGCCAACACCAAAAAGGTGGTCTATCTCAACGAAGGCGAGATTGCCACCCTCACTCCCGAGGGTTATTCAATCTACGCCCAGCGCGAGCCGCAAGAAATTGAGTGGGATTTAAGAGATGTGGAAAAAGGCGACTATCCGCATTTTATGCTCAAAGAGATTATGGAACAGCCCGAAAGTTTGGCCAACTCATTGCGCGGCCGGCTGTTGCCCGAAGACGGCAATGCCAAATTGGGCGGCCTGATGCCCATTGAAGACCGTCTGCGCGATATCAAAAAACTTCATATTGTGGCGTGCGGCACGGCGCGATATGCCGGATTGATTGCGGAATTGATGCTGGAAGAATATGCCGGCGTTCCGACCGATGTTGATGCGGCTTCGGAGTTTCGTTATCGTAAAAATATCTTGGAAAAAGATTCGGCGGTGTTGGCGATTTCCCAATCAGGTGAGACCGCGGATACTTTAGCCGCGATTCGCGAAGCTAAATCAAAAGGAATTTTGACTATTGGCGTTACCAATGCGGTGGAATCAACCCAGGCGCGCGAAACCGATGCCGGAATTTATAATCATGCCGGGCCGGAAATTGGTGTTGCCGCGACAAAAACATATACTTCACAGTTGGCGGTTTTGGCGTTGATGGCGTTGTATTTGGGACGGCAACGCCAGTTGTCGCTGGTAATGGGACAGCGGATTGTTGATGAGCTTGCGCGAATTTCCGGATTGATGGAAAAAGTTTTGCAAGGTGCGCCGCAAATAAAAATAATTGCCGAAAAATACAAAGATTCCCAAAGTATGTTATTTCTGGGGCGGAAATATAATTATCCGATCGCGATGGAAGGGGCGCTTAAAATGAAAGAACTTTCCTATATCCATGCCGAAGGCGTGGCCGCGGGCGAGATGAAGCACGGCTGGATCGCGCTGGTTGAGGACGGGTTTCCGGTGGTTGCCATTTGCCCCAGTGATTCGGTTTATGAAAAAAATATTTCCAATATCATGGAATTGAAAGCTCGCGGGGCGCGGATATTGGCGGTGGCCACCGAGGGCAATGAAGAAATCCGCGACATTGCCGATGACGTGATTTATATCCCGAAAACTTTGGAAATGTTGACGCCGATAGTTTCCGTTGTCGCGTTGCAACTGTTGGCTTATTACACCGCGCTGGCTCGCGGCTGTGATATTGACAAGCCGCGCAACTTGGCAAAATCCGTAACGGTTGAATAATTTATATGAAAAACGACGCGATAATCTTTGATATCGACGGCACGCTTTGGAACGCCTGTTCTTCAAGTGCAAGCGGTTGGAATGTCGGCTTGAGAAAACTTGGTAGCGACAGGGAGGTTACTGCCGAAGATATTAAAAATGTAGCCGGAAGACCGCAAATTGAATGCATAGATATTTGTTTTCCCGGTTTGAGGCAGCAATATCCTAATTTGCCGAAAGTGCTGGATCAATATGAGATCGAAGCGGTCAAAGTGAAGGGAGGGATATTTTATGAGGGTGTGATCGATGGGATAGAAAAGCTTTCAAATTTTTATAAGATATTTATTGTCAGTAATTGCCAGGATTGGTATATGCAGCTTATGTTTGATTATTCGGAGTTAAGGCCGTTTGTTGCGGGATTTGACTGCAACGGCATGTCGGGATTGCCCAAATACGAGATGCTGGCGAAAATGAAAGAACAATATTCATTGCAAAATCCGGTTTATGTGGGCGATACAGCTTCGGATGAAGAAGCAACAAATTTGGCGGGCATTGATTTTGTTTATGTTTCCTATGGTTTCGGTGCGCCAAAAGGAAATCCAAAAACATTTGGTTCTTTTGGCGCTTTGGTCGATTATTTTATGAAAAAGAATGATTAGCGTTCAGCGATGGAATAACACAAATTTGACAAATCAAGTATCGAAAGTATTATAAAACCATGACGAAACAACTGAAAAAAAAGCACATAATGGAATATACTGTTCTATTTACTCCCGATGAAGAAACTGGCGATTTTGTGGTTGAGGTTCCGGCTTTGCCGGGCTGTGTTACCCAAGGTAAAAATCTAGTGGAGGCCAAAAAGAGCGCGCGCGAAGCGATAGAATTATATTTGGAAACTTTGGCCGAGAGAAAAATCGCTTTTCCGGAAGATGTTGATCCCAATTTTTTAAAAAGCAAAGTGAGTGTGGAAGTAAATTATTGCCCGGCATAAAATAAATTATGACGCAGCTTCCGGTTTTAAAACCAAAAGAGGTTGTGGCGGCTTTGGAGAAGTTGGGATTTAAGAAACACCATCAAAAAGGCAGTCATTTGATTATGGTGCGCGATGGCGACGCGATACACCAGCCGGTGATTCCGTTGCATCATAAAGATTTAGCCAAAGGCACTTTGCGCGCTATCGTCAGGCAACTTAACATGACTGTGGATGAATTCGTCAAATATCTTTGATTTATATTTTATGGAAAATGGCAGTTCAAAATGTTAAAATTGAACTGTCATTTTAAATTTTACATTGTCATTTTGATTTTTGATATTTAAACTTTAAATTTTTCAATATGAACAAATTACTTGAAAATTCAAAGGGGGAGAGGGTGATGTTTTTGGGGAATGAGGCGATCATCCGCGGGGCGCTGGAATCCGGGGTGCAATTCGTTTCCACCTATCCGGGAACGCCCGCTTCGGAGATCGGCAACAATTTTTTCGCTTTGCAAAAAGAATTGAAAGACGATCCCAAATTTTTGTTTGAATTTTCCACCAACGAAAAGACGGCGATGGAGGCGGCCATCGGCGCCAATTTTTCGGGGCTCAAAACCTTGGTGGCGATGAAAAATTTCGGCTTGAATGTCGCCCTGGAACCGCTCTTGCCGCTGGCCTATACCGGCACGCGCGCGCCGATGGTGATTTTTGTGGCCGATGACCCGGGGTGTCACAGTTCGGCGCAAAGTGAGGAAAACACCCGGCCGTTTTCGGTGTTGGGGCATCTGCCGATGCTGGAGCCCAGCGACGCGCAGGAGTGCAAAGATTTCACGATTGAGGCGTTTGCCATTTCGGAAAAATTCGGGACGCCGGTGATCGTGCGCATCACCACGCGCACCGCGCACCAGCGGGCGCTGGTGGCTTTGGGTGAATTGGCTCCCGACCGCAAAATCAACCTGAAAGGTGAATTCGTCAAAGACAAGCGCAAATATGTGACCATGATGCCGCGCTTGCACGGAATGAAAAAAGAAATGCTGGCCCGCGAAGAAAAATTGGCGCAGTATTTTGAAAAAAGCAAATTAAACCGCGTTGAAGGCGTTGTTAAAGGTAAAAATCAGCCGTTGGGAATAATCACTTCCGGCATCGCTTATTTGCACGCGCAAGAGGCGATGGAAGAATTGGGCGTCGGTTTGCCGGTGCTGAAATTGGGAATGTTTCATCCTCTGCCGGAAAGGAAAATCCGGGAGTTTATCAAAGGATTGAAAAAGGTTTTGGTGCTGGAAGAAATGGAACCCTATTTGGAAAAGAGGGTCCAGAGGCTGGCCAAGGATGCCAATTGCAAATTGGAGATCCGCGGAGTTGATCTGCGCACGCAAATCGGCGAGATGAAGCCGGAGATCGCGGCCGAAATGATTGCCAAATTCACGGGCAAAAAATACACTCTGCCCAAATTCGCGCCCAAATTTGAACTGCCGGCGCGACCGCCGCAATTGTGCCCGGGATGCCCGTATTGGCTGGTGTTTGCCGCGGTGAAAAAGGCGGTGGATGCCAGCAAAGTGATTTTTGGCGGCGATATCGGCTGTTATATGATCGGCGCCTTGCCGCCGCACGAGCTCTATGATTATATGTTTTGCATGGGGTCGTCAATCGGCATCGCCCACGGGATTAAAAAAGCCGCCGCGGACCAAAAAGTGATTGCCTTCATCGGCGATGCCACATTTTTCCATTCGGGAATTGAGGGATTGCTCAACGCGGTTTATAACGGCTCCAACCCTTTGATCATTATTATGAATAATGACATCACCGCGATGACCGGCCATCAGCCGCATCCGGATTCCGTCGGCGCGGTTCATCCGATTCCGATTGAAAATATGGTGCTGGCCTGCGGGGTAAAACCGGAAAATATGAAAATCATTGACCAGGGCCAATCCGAAGAGTTCATCGCCGCGGTGCGCGAATTTGTTGACAAGCCCGAAGTGAGCGTGATCATCGCCCGCCGCCCGTGCAAGTTTGTGGAAAAGAAGGAATAGTATTTTGTATTTGAGGTCGTTCCCCTGCGTAATCGCAGGGGTGCGACCTCGGCAAACTGTATTTTGATTTGTATTTATATCCGTGGGGGCGAATGATTATTCGCCCTTTTGCATCCAAATGCGGGCGGGCATAAAGCCGCGCCCCTACAATTCAAAACGCGTTGCGTCTACGTATTCAAATACGTAATTGAATACGCACATCCCCGATCTTGCTTTACATTTTTTCAATAAAATTATATTAAGAAGTATGGAGCAAAAAAAGATAGTTTTAGCCGGAGAGCGTCCGCCGGCCAAGGAAAGGCAACACCCACTGGGAGTGGGTAGAGAAAAGCGTCGAAACAACGGTAAGAAATAAGAAATAGTTCTTAAAATAAATAAGAGGTAATGTAATGGCGGAAAATCTTTTGCAATTTGTTGGCGGGGGGATATGGAACGGATTGGAAATTGACGAAACACAACTTTCAGAAGAGCAGAAGCAAGATTTAGCAATTGATGAATGCTACGGCAATCCAACATAATATTTTTTTAATAGCACTGATTTTTTCAGTGCTTTAACTTTTTTATTTGATAAATTGGGAAATTTTTAATAGTATGAAGTTATAAGAGTCAATAAATGCAAGTTTACCAAGGTCGCACCTTGCCGTGCTCGTCAAGGAACGACCTTTAAAATACGAATGCTATGGCAAACAAAAAAAATATCAAGTCAAAGAAAGAAATAAAAACAGAAAAAAATAACAAAGTTTTTAATTGTGTCATTGTGGGGACCGGCGGGCAGGGGTTGATCACTTTGCTGGAGGTGTTGTCGGACGCGGCGATCAAAAGCGGGCTGGATGCCAAAACCTCCGAATTGCACGGGTTGTCCCAGCGGGGCGGATCGGTGGAGGTGCACATCAAATTCGGCAAGAAGGTTTTTTCGCCGTTGGTGGAAGCCAAGAAGGCGGATTTGATCGTGGGGCTGGAAATGCAGGAATGCTTAAAGGCGGCGTATTTTAGCGGGCCGCAAACGCAGTACCTCATAAATAAGACTGAAGTGGCTATTCCGGGCAAACCGTTGCTGGCCGAGGAGGAAATAATCGGCAACTTGAAAAAATTCACCAAAAAAATTGAAGTGATTGACGCCGCCGACATTTGCCAAAAAGAATTGGGAACGGCCGCGGTATCGGGAGTGTATTTGCTGTGCTTGGCGGCATTCAAAAATTTGATTCTGCTGTCGCCGGATTTAATGCGGGAAGCCATCAAATCATCGGTGGCGGCAAAGCATTTGGAAGTTAATATGAAGGCGTGGGAATTGGCGAAAAAAAACGCGCAATAATGTTTTTGTATTTGTAGGGGCGGCCTTTATGGTCGCCCTTTGCAATACGGAATGCGGGCGGGCACAAGGCCGCGCCCCTACAAACGCAAATGCAAAATCCGGCGCTTGCCGGATTTTTGATCTTAAATCTTAAATCTTGGAATTTATTCGCCGATCTTTTCAATGTCGGCGCCCAGGCTACGGAGTTTTTCGTCAAACTTTTCCGAACCGCGTTCAATGTTGGAGATATTTTCCACGATGGTTTGGCCCTGGGCGATTAGCGCCGCCAGGGTGAGCGCGGTGCCGGAGCGGATGTCGGAAGCGTCCACGGTGGTGCCGGACAATTCGGTTTTGCCGAAGATCAGCGCGCGGTGCGGATC
The DNA here is from genome assembly GCA_002423555.1 of Patescibacteria group bacterium UBA6102. GTDB lineage: Bacteria > Patescibacteriota > Minisyncoccia > Minisyncoccales > UBA5738 > UBA5738. The sequence goes on along the minus strand of DIWQ01000045.1, from coordinate 2,122 downwards.
GGTGATTTCAATGTCGGCGCCCATTTTGCGCAGTTCTTCAAAGTGGCGCAGGCGATTTTCATAGAGCGGTTCGTGAATCAAAGTTTTTCCGGCGGCTTGGGTGAGCAAGACCGAAATTTGCGGTTGCAGGTCGGTGGGGAATCCCGGATAGAGCATCACCTGTACTCGCGCCGCTTTGAAGTTTTTGGACGGATTAACCGTGATGGAATTTTCGCCGATGGCAAAATCAACGCCAATCTCCTTCATTTTTTCCAGAAAAAATGTCAGATGGCGCGGATTTATGCCGGTGATTTTCCCCTGGCCGCCGGTAATCGCCATTGCGACCATAAACGTGCCGGTTTCCAGCGGGTCGGGACAAATTTCATGATTGGCGCCGCCAAGATTTTTTGTTCCCTGGATTTCAAGAGTGTGCGGATGCGTCCAAACAATTTTGGCGCCCATATTTTCCAGCATCATTATCAAATCCTGCACTTGCGGCTCCGCGGCGGCAATCTCAATGACCGATTTACCCTCAATGCCTGCCGCCAGCATCATCGCGTTTTCGGTGGCGGTGACGGAAAATTCTTTCAAAACGATGTGCGCGGGTTTGATATCTTTGGGCGCTTCAAAGCAATAGAATCCGTTTTCCCGCCAAATTTTGACGCCGAATTGCTCAAACGCGTCAAGATGGGTGGAAATGGGGCGCAAGCCGATTTTGTCGCCGCCCGGATGAGGGACTCGGAAACTCCGGAAGCGCGCCAGCAGAGGGCCGATGAGCAGAACCGAAATTCGCATTTTTTGGAAAATATTGGCCGGAATTTTCTGCGGATTGAGATTTTTGGCGCCGATCTTGACGGTGTGGCGGTCAAGCCATTCAATTTCGCCGCCGATTTGGGCGATGATCTCAATCAAATTGGCGACATCGCTCACTTGCGGCAAATTGGAAATAACGGACGGTTTGTCGGAAAGCAAAGCGGCGGCCAAAATCGGGCCGGCGCTGTTTTTGTATCCTGAAATTTGCACCTGCCCTTTGAGCGGATGGCCGCCTTTGACAATAAATTTTTCCATAAAAGATTGAAATTAAGCTATTTTTGGAGTATCATACATTCTAAGGAATAAACGGCATTTTGTCCATTATGACCGGATTGAAGAACGCAAAGAAGAAAAAAATCGTTTGCATCGGCGGGGGAACGCAGATTCCGCCGTTGCTTTTGGATAATTTAAGAAAACGGCCGGTGGAAATTGCCGGCATCACATCAATGGTTGATTGCGGCGGTTCGGGCGGTTATTTTCGCCGCGAGTTCGGGGTTTTGCCGGCCAGCGATATCCGGCGCCATATTTTGGGGCTGTCCAATGCGCCCAAATGGAAAAAGGATTTGTGGCAATTCCGTTTTGGCGAAGAAATATTTGAAGACGGCCACAAGGGGCAAGTGTTTGCCAACGCGCTAATGGCCGGTTTGGAAAACTCGTTTAAAAATTATCGCAAGGTCCTGCAATATGTTTTTGAGTTTATGGAGCTGGGGAAAAACCGCGCGTTACCGGCGACCATCGCGCAAACGCATATTGTCGCCGAATTGGAAAACGGCGAGATTGTGAAGGGTGAGGCCGAAATCGATGTGCCGCGTCGCCATGATTCAAAATTGAAAATTAAAAAAGTTTACCTTGAACCGAAAGCGGTGGCGTTTCCCGAAGCGAAAAAAGCGATCTTGGAAGCGGACGCGATTATTATCGGCCCGGGAGATTTGTATTCCAGCATCGTGCCATGCTTTTTGCCGGCCGGAATTTCGGCGGCATTGGGAAAAACGCGAGCTAAAAAAATATTAATTTCCAATTCGCTGGCAAAAATGGGAGAAACCCAAGGTTTTTCCGTGGCGGATTTTTCTGCGGAGATTGAAAGATATATGCGAACAAAGTTGGATTATGTTCTATACCACAATAAGCCGCTTGATAAAGCTTTGTTGGCCGCGTTCCAAAAAGAATGTCCGCAAATTTCCGATGCGCTGAAGATTAATGGCGATTTGCCGCCGGATAAGTTTGTCGGGCGCGATATTTATCAAAAAGATAAAATCGCTTTTGATTCCAAAAAAGTCGTCCGGGAAATTTTTAAACTCATCAACTATAAGTGATAAGTGATAAATAATAA
>DIWQ01000004.1:33565-34489 GCA_002423555.1 Patescibacteria group bacterium UBA6102 | reverse complement strand
ATTGGTAATTGAAAATTGGTAATTGGATTTATGCCCCCTTATTGTAGCCGAATCTATAAAAAAAGAAAGCCCCGATCAGCAAAAGGGGCACTCTATGTGTTCAGCGTATCCTTGTGGATAAGTGACCACGGGTCCGTGCTTCTTACAAAAAATAATATAGTGCGGCAAGCCACCTCTCCAGCCTTTGTGTCTTTTTTCGCCGATACATATTTTTCTTTTAAAATAGGAAAAGAGCAGCCAGTCCCAACAACTAACTTCCTCCCCCCATTTTCCTGCTTCGCCTCTGCAGACTATCTGCTGTTTGGGAATTAACCCCGACGCCAAGCTTATCTTCATTACTTCACCTCATGTTTAGTCCATAGTTACCCTTACTTGCGGGTTTTGTCAAGGAGTTTTTCTTTAAAGTCGGTGATTTGGCGCTGAAGGTCGTCGCGCGCGCCCACAATCGCTTTCTCAATGTCGTCGGCGCTCACGCCGGCGCGCAGTTTGTTCCGGTGAAAAGTTATCAAAACCTCGGCGCGGAAAATGTTGCCCTTGCGCTGGCCGGCGGTGGTTTTTCCCAACTCAATGGCCGCGTCAATTTTTGATTTGAGTCCCGGCGCGTCCTCGGTTTGGAAAAAATCAAAATATTTTTTCAGCGAAGAAATTTTTTCTTCGGCAAATTTCCGCAAAGACGGCGTGAGCTCAAAGTTTTTGGTTTTGACGATAATGTTCATTTTTTTAAATTTTTAAAAATAGACCTACTGCGTAAATATTTACGCGACGAAATTTTCAGATTTCGCGCGAGCCGAATGAGGAATGAGGAGGCATATTGGCTTAAATATGCCGACGATTGACGAATTCGGCGTAGCCGAAATATGGAAATTGCAGTAGGAAATATTTACGCAGTAGGTCTAGTGAAAAGAAACAATTAAAACCGCGCGG
>DIWQ01000004.1:0-33540 GCA_002423555.1 Patescibacteria group bacterium UBA6102 | reverse complement strand
CGCGCCTTGATCTTGTTTTCTTTTGACGGGCGCGATTTCTTCTGTTTCGGAACTACCGGCATAAATTTTTAATTAAAGCTTTTTTTGTTTTCCTCCCGAAGCGCAAAAACTACCTCTTCTTTTTCTTTGCCGCGGGCTTCTTTTTCGCGACTACCTTCTTCTTCGGCGCGGCTTTTTTCTTGGTTGCCATTTTTTTTATTTTTTATTTTTAAAATTCTTTTGATCTCTTCGACCGTTTGAAATTCGCCCGCGAAATTTTTGTCAAAAAAATTTTCACGGCTTTCGTTATCTTCATTTTTTCACGCAGAAAAACTTTGTCAAGTGTGGATAACTCTATTTTTATTTTCTAAAAAATAAAAATAGAAATCCGAAGCACGAAATCCGAAATTCAAAACAAATTTTAATTTTCAAAACAAAAATCGGATCTCCTGTTTTAATAATTCGAAAATTTTAATTTCGATATTGTTTCGAATTTCGATATTCGATATTCGAATTTTGTTTACACGATTTCAATTTCTTCTTTCAGATCAACGGCGAATTTTTCTTTGGCGGCGGCCTTGATTTGCGCGATTAACGCCAAAACGTCATCCGCCTTGGCATTGCCGCGATTAACAATGAAGTTGGCGTGCTTTTCCGAAATTTGCGCCCCGCCGGCCGATCTTCCCTTTAAGCCGCAGTCTTCAATGATCTTTGCGGCAAAAAAACCTTCCGGGTTTTTAAACACCGACCCCGCCGAGGGAAAATCCAGCGGCTGGGAAATCCGTTTTTTTTCGGCGCATTCCTTGATCTTGTCCGCGATTTCATTTGCATTCCCCTTTTCCAAAACAAATTTCGCGGCGGTAATCACCAAATTTTTGTTCCGCTTGAAAACGCTTTCGCGATAACCGAACGCGCAATCTTCTTTTCCGACGATTGCCGGCACAACGCTTTTGCCGGAGATCTCCAGCGCCCTCACCCGCAAAACCGATGCGCCGATCTCGCGGCCGAACGCCCCCGCGTTGCCGCGAATCGCGCCGCCCGCCGTTCCGGGAATGCCGGCGGCCCATTCCATTCCCGCCAAGGAATTATCAAGCGCGAATTTCACCAGCGCCGCCAGCGGCGCCCCGGCGCCCGCCAAAACCACCGCGCGATCTTCTTTTTCTTCGGCAATTTTTATAAAATTGTTGGCAAGCTTCAACACCAAACCGTCAAAACCGCGATCGGAAAAAAGAATGTTGCTGCCGCCGCCCAAAATCATCGTTTTGAAACGATTTTCTTTGGCGATTTCAATGCCGGCGATAATTTCCCGCTCGTCGGCGGCCAAAAACAAAACCCGCGCGGGCCCGCCGATGCGATAGGTGCAATGATTCGCCAACGGTTCGTTTTTTTTGATTATGATCATTTCATTTCCAGCGACTTGATATAGGGCAAAAACAATTTAATTTTTTTGTCGTCTTTGGGATTAAACAAAAATATTTGAACATCGCGCACCAATTCTTCAAAGTCCAATTCTTGAGAAATTTTGATCAGCTTGGCTTTTAATTGGTCAAAATCACTCACTCCAATTTTAACTTTCAAATAATCATAATTGGGCTTCGCAAACGACATCAAAAAAACCAAATCGTAAAAGTCGCGACCCTTGGCTCGTTTTCTGTTGAAAATTGCAAAAATTTTTTGCGAAAGCAAAATATCGGGTGGCGTTGTGAAAATCTCGGCAAAAACATCAAATTTATTGATAACTTTTTCAAGCGGCCGATAAAAAAAATCATGCGAGGCAGTGTCAATATGAATCAATATTTTTTCTCCTTGATGCGGCGATAATCCTTCCCCAAAAAGCAAGTCGGGGAAGCGAACATTGCATCGATATGCGCCTTTTGCCGAAACGTTGATTTGCGTTTTTATGCTTTGCGCCTCTAAGCCCAATTTAATTTTTTCCGCCATAATTTTAAACTCGGGTTCCGTAAGACCAAAATTATCAAAATCAAGATCTTCGGAAAATCTTTGGTTATCATAAACCAGCCGCAAAGCGGTCCCGCCCAAAAAAGAAAGCTTATTGGCGAACTCGGAATTAAAAATTATTTCAAGAATTTTATATTGCAAATATTCGCGCAAAATTCCGCGTTTGAACAAACGTAAAGATTCGGGATATTGTTTTTCAATTTGTTTAAGAGACAGCATAATTTGATTTCTTGATCATCTTCAAAAATAGCTTAACGCGATTTTCAAATCTTTTATTTTTAAATCTTGAGGCATATTCACGAAATTTTTTCATATTCGCGCGAGCAAGAAATTCACGACTATTAAACCGCCACTCCGCAAAATCGCCTTCTTTGATAATCGCCGGATTAAGATAAAGATAGTCCAAGGCGGCTTTTTCCATTTCAGCAATTTTGCAATTCCGATCGTTAAAATTTTCCAAGCGATAACCAAACATCAAATCCGGCTTGATTCGCCGATAAGAAAATTTTCCGATTGGCGTTTCAAGCCCAAAAGTTTTCGCGCTGGAAACTGAAGTAATCATATAAACTCCTTCGGGAATTAAATTATAATAAGACAGCGCCGATTCAAGGGAAACATATGAAGGATGATATATTCTATTAGCAATAAAAAAAATTTTTCTCTCGTCCAAATCAATATCGGAAAAAATATAATATCCCCGCCGTAATTTTTTAATATATTTTTTGTCTTGCCACTCATTCAAGCGAGATCGATAAAAACGCGGATCAATTTTTTTGATATCGTCAAGCGAAAAAACTATAAATTTTTTGAGACGCAATTTAAATTCTTCGTAGCGCATAAATTTCCAAACAATACGATATTTAGTATTCTTTGGAATTATTATATCTCATCGCCCATAAATTGTCCACTGAAACCAATCATTGCCAACCATCGCGGATTTTTTGAATCTCTTCCAAAATTGCCCGTGACTGAACATTGTCCGGATAAAGGTCATGGGCTTGCCGCGCCGATTCTTCGGCGGCGCCGACATTATTTTCGTAGAGCTTCATCTGCGCCAATTCCCAATAGGGTTGTTGGTTGCGCGGCGAAAGCAATCGGGCGCTCTCCAATGCTTCAACCGCCGCCGGAATTTTGGCACGATCAAACACGCTCCATTGGCGATAGAGCCGCCCCAATTCCAAACGGGAAGCAAAATCAAATTCGCAATCCGCGCCGCTTTTTTTCAATTCGCCGGTAAAAAAATTGAAGTAACGATTGATTTCTCCCATTGGAATTTCCCCTTCGCGCGCTTTTTCAATAAATTCTTTATCTTCGGACGCATTGAGCCATTGGCGGGCAAAAAACAGCCGGACCTGGCGGATTCCCAGCGGCGACGCCTCCAGCGCTCTTTGATGCAAATCAAGTTTGGCGGCGGAAAAGAACGGCTCTCTTGACGCGCCGATCACGCCGGCGGACGCCGACCACGGCGACAAAACAAACGCCGCAAAACAGATTGTGGCAGCGACAGCAACCCCCGCCAGAATGCGCCCGTCGGGCGGCCGCGAAAGGGTCTTCGGTTTTTGCCCGCCTTGATCAAAATTCGCCGCGATAAAACCCAGGCACAAAAACAGCATCAGATGGCTCGCCGGCATATCAAACACTGTCAGGTTTTGGACAAAATAAGCGGCAAACAGCGCCGGGAAAACCGCGGCGGCAGGAATGCCGTTTTGCCGGCGGCGGTTTTGCCACAAAACGAACAGCGCCGCGGCAAAAACCGCCAAGTAAGCGATCAAGCCGGCGATGCCCGTTTCGGCCAAAGTGTCAAACACGATATTGTGCGCGCGGTCATACCAAGTCGCGCCGCCGCAGGCGGATGAGCCCAAACAAGGATTGTAATGGCGGGCAAAAACCAAGCCGAAATTTTCCGGCCCCCAGCCAAAAACCGGCCGCTCAAAAAATCCGCGCCAGGCAATCTCCCAAACCGCCAAACGACTGCCGATGGTGCTTTCCCCGAATTTTTCCGCCATTTCTTGGTGAATCAAATTTCCCGGCGTTATGGCAAAAAGCAAAAACGCAAGCGATGCCATCATTCCCGCGGCCGCCAGAAAGCATCCAATGATTTTAAAAATCCGCTTTTTGTGCATCGCAAGCCAAATAATTCCCGCCAGCGCCAGCCCGCCCAGAAAAGATATTTTGGCCGCGCGCGCGCCGGAATTGAAAATATCTTTTATTATTCCCGCCTCCGGCAAAACGAAACCGCCCGAAATAACCCCCGCCCACAATTGCGTTCCCTGGACAAGCAGGCAGAACGCCAGCGCGGCAAAAACAATTCCCGCAACCGCCGCTCTCCGGCCGGCGCCGGCATTTTTCTCGGACCAAAAAAGATAAAGCGCGATAAAAACATTAAACAAAAGATAAGTTCCCAAAAACGAATCATTGCCCAAAAATCCGCCGCCGCGCGCGGCGGCGGACTGGTCAAAAAGCGCCCGCAAACCGACCGCCAGCGCCACCGCAACGGAGGCAAAAAAAACATTGCGCCAATCGCGCGCCTCCAGCACCAAGGTCGCAGAAATCATAAATCCGGCCAAATGGCAAAACATCAGCACCCCGCCCATCCTTTCAAAGGTGGACCAGAAACTCGCGGAAAAATCCGCCCCCAAAATCGCCGACAAAAACAAAACTCCCAAATAAGCAAGCACGGCGGCCACCACCGGATTTTTGAAATTCGGGCGATAATGTCGCCAATGCCATGCCAAAACCAGCCACGAAAAAAAGGCCAGCTGGGCACACGCCATAAACCACAATCCCTTTGACGCCACAAAAGGAAAATAGAGATCAAAATCCACGATTACCGGCGTCAACAACGCCGCGAAAATTCCGATTTTGACCAAAAGCACCCAAATTCCGCCCTCATTTTTGATCATTGATTTTTGGCATTAGACCACCAATTTTTGGCCAGCGCCGCGAAAATTCCGGCAAAAAGACCCAAAATCAACCCCAGTGAAACGTTAAGTTCCCGATTAGGCTTTATCGGCACTTCGGATGCGGCAGGCGCCAAAATGACGGCGGTGCTATCGGATTGCGATAAAGCAAATTCCAGTTCAATAATTCTATTTTCCAGAGTGCTAACCGCCAAATATCTTTCGGTGGAACAGCTTCTGTCCGCGGAATATTGAAAACTGTTTTTAATTTCTTCGGCATTGGCTTGATAATTCTTGACTTGGTCTTCAATTGTTTGCCGGCGCGCGGCAATTGTTTTATCGTGCTCGGCGATTATATTTTGCGCTACTTGTGAAAGCAAGTTTTTTGCCGCCGAAGGATCGGCGCATTCCGCGGTGACGGCAATAACATTACTCCCCGAAGCGGCGGCGGCTTTCAAAGTGCAGGAAGATTTATCGTTTGCGCCATAAGCACCCTGCTCAATTTTATCCTTCAATTGCGCAATATCGGCCAATAATATGGTCTTGCCAACAGACTCTTCAACTTTGCCGGCGGGCTCTTCAAACGATCCCGCCTCAATTTTTATTTGCGCGCGGTAAACACGCGGCAAAACGGCATTGGCAACCAGCGCCGCCGCCAATCCCGCCGCCGCGCAAAAAACAATAATCTTCTTTTTCCGGATTAAAACATTAAAAACGTCGCGCAGATCAACTTCTTCATATTCGGAAACGCTCTCTGAATATTGATTTTCTTTTTCCATAGTTTTTAATTAATTTGGATTACGAAACACCTTCACTTAATTATTATATAATTTAGGCATCAAACTGACTGAATTATATATTAATTTAGCCAGTCATCAGACTTCCCCGATTGGCTAACCAAATTCAAATCATCAATTCAACTATCTTGCTTGTTTTTCGTTATTGCAAAATTCCGGCACCAAAGATTGTAATTTTCCAACAATTTGGGATTGTTTTTCCGGCATTTGCGCGGCGTTTTTCAGGCTTTCCAATTTTTCCGCCAAAGACCGCTCATCTGCCGCCGCCAGCTTGGCGATAAAAATTTTCTCGCTTTGAGTGGCGCTCACCGCCTCGTCGCCGGCCATCAATTCTTCAAAAAGTTTTTCCCCGGGACGAATTCCGATATAAACAACGGGCATATCAATGTCAGGTTTAAATCCCGACAACTTGATCATCTCTTTGGCCAAATCAACGATTTTCACAGGTTTGCCCATATCCAAAACGAACACTTCTCCCCCCTTTCCCAGCGTCCCCGCCTGCATTACCAGCAAACACGCTTCCGAAGTGAGCATAAAATAACGCTTCATTTCCGGATGAGTCACTTCCACCGGCCCTCCCCGGCGGATCTGTTCGCGAAAAATCGGAATCACACTGCCGCGGCTTCCCAAAACATTGCCGAACCTCACCGACACGAATTTGGTTTTTCCGGCGCCATTGGCCGCCTGGCAGATCATTTCGCCGATCCGTTTGGTGGCGCCCATCACCGAAGTCGGATTGATCGCTTTGTCGGTGGAAATGAAAATGAAGTTTTGCGCGCCAGCAGAAATCGCCGCATCGGCAAGATTTTTGGTGCCGAAAACATTGTTGCGCACCGCTTCGCCGGCGTTTTGCTCCATCAGCGGCACATGCTTATAGGCCGCCGCGTGGAAAACGATCTGCGGGCCGATTTCCGAAAAAATTTCTTTCATCCGGGACGCATTTTGAATGTCGGCGACGAATTCCTTGACCGGCAAGTCCGCAAAATGCTTTTTTAACTCATTGCCGATGTTAAAAATCCCGGTTTCGTCCTGATCCAAAAGCGTTGCCTCCGCCGGCCCGAATTTGGCAATTTGGCGGCACAATTCCGATCCGATTGATCCCGCGGCGCCGGTGATCAAAACTTTTTTGCCGGCGATGAATTTCCCGATCGCGTCCATATCCAGCGACACTTTGTCGCGCTCCAACAAATCTTCCACTTCCACCCGGCGCACGTTTGCCAACGAAAATTTGCCGTCAATAATGTCAGCCAGCGGCGGCACGATCCTGATTTTTTTGAGGCCGGCAGTTTTGGCCAGACGCACCGCCTCCCTCACGGATTTTGATCCCGGCGGCAGGGCGATGATCAACTCGCCAATATTGTGCCGCGAAACAACTTCGGGAATTTGCGCGATCTTTCCCAGAACTTTCACCCCGTGGATGATGCTTCCCTGCCGGGAATCATTGTTGTCAACAAACCCCGCGGCAAAATAACGGTCCGCGCCGGAACTTTGGATACTGCGCAAAAGTTGTTCTCCCGCATCGCCCGCGCCGGCGATCAAAACGCGCACGATCCCTTCGCCGTTCTTCCGGCGGAAAAAATAAAAATAAATTCTTTTGGCAAAGCGAACCCCGCCGCAAAGGATAAAAACAAAAAACGCCGCAATAAAGATCGTGGAACGGGGAAACCCCGAGAAAAAGGCAAAGTCCCGAAAAAGATACAGAACGGCGGTTTGCAACAAAAATCCCAATCCGACCGCCCGCGCCAGCGCGATCAATTCACTGGCGCTCACATAGGACCACGAAAAAGAATAAAGCCGATTTGCCGCCAGCGCGGGCAGATAGAATATCCAGCCAATCAGAACCAGTCGCGCGATGATCTCAAAGTATTGGCCGGGAACGGCGGCCTCAAAGCGGATCATAAACGCCAGCCAAACCGAAAGCGCGACCAACACCGCGTCGGCAACAAAAAACGCCACCCTCTTGTTTTGTGTCAAAATTTTGGGAATTTTCATAAAAATATCCACGTGCGCTCCGACGGATCGCAAAATTTCTTCCGATTGGGTAAATATAGCTTAATTTCAACAAAAAAGCTACTTTCCCAAGATTGCGGCAACGGTCTTGAAAATTAATTCAATATCGGTGCGAAAAGATTTTCTTTCAATATATTTCAACTGCAAGCTTATTTTCTTCGGCAGTATTTTTTCGGTATAATCTTTGAACAAATCACCGCTTTTATTGACCATTTCTCCCTCGCGGCGAAATTCAAGCGACGCATAATCGGTCATTCCGGGCCTCACTGACAAAACCTTTTTTTGCTCGGGACGATACAATTGAACAATCTCCCAAACCTCCGGACGCGGTCCGACCAAACTCATTTCTCCTTTCAAGACATTAATCAACTGCGGCAATTCATCAATGTTGTGGCGACGCAAAAAATGGCCGATTTTCGTAATCCTTGCGTCATTTGCCGGCGTTGTAAAATTTTGCCCCAGCGCCGGCGCTTTTTTAACCATAGTCCGAAATTTGTAAATTTTGAAAATTTTTCCGTTTTTCCCAACCCTGCCTTGTTTAAAGAAAACCGGCCCGCCGGAGTCAATTAAAATTGCCAATGAAACAATCACAAAGAACGGCGCCGAAAAAACCATCCCCAAAAATGAACCGCACAAATCGAAAATCCTCTTGCAAAAAGAATACCCCATATTATTTTCCATAAAGACGAATTATTTCCTTTACCGCGGTTATCACGTCATCAACATCCTTATCGGACATATCCGGAAATATCGGCAACGAAACGATTTGCCGATAAACCGCGGACGCCACCGGAAAATCATTTTCTTTGAGGCCATACGTCTCTTTCCAATAAAGATGCAAATGAAGCGGGATAAAATGAACGCTGGAACCGATATTTCTTTTTTTTAATTCATCAATAAACCGGGCGCGGTCAATAATGAGTTTTCCCAAATTAAGTTTAACCACAAACAAATGCCAGGCAGTTTGGCCATAGGGCATTATGGCAAGCGGCGAAATTTCTTTCCGGCCGCCAAACGCGCCCGAATAACATTGCGCAACCCGGCATCTTTTCTCCAAAAGTTCATCGGCGCGGGACAATTGCACCAAGCCCAGCGAAGAAGCGATATCGGTAAGATTATACTTATAACCCGGAGCCACAATCTCATAATGCCAAGAGCCTTCCTTTGAATAGCGATTCCAAGCGCCACGGTTCATTCCGTGGAGACTCAATACTCTCATTTTATCGGCATATTCTTTATTATTTGTGACCGCCATTCCTCCTTCTCCGGTAGCCAGAGTTTTTGTCGCGTAAAAAGAAAAACATACAATATCGGGAAAAGAGCCGATATTTTTACCCCGATAAAAAGTCGGAAAAGCGTGGGCGGCATCCCATATAACCTTCAAATTATGCCGCCGGGCAATTTCTAAAATGGCATCAACGTCACAAGACTGGCCTCCATAATGAACGGGCATTATCGCTTTGGTTTTAGGCGTTATTTTTTTTTCCAACAAGCCAACATCCATAAGAAGAGTGTCGGGATCGCAATCAACAAAAATCGGGGTTGCCTTGAAATATGCGATCACTTCGGCGGTGGCGGTAAAAGTCATTACCGGCACGACCACTTCGTCCCCTTCTTTTATCCCGATTGCCGCCAGCGCCAGATGCATCGCCGCGGTGCAAGAATTGACCGCCACCCCATATTCCGCGCCAACGCGGCGCGTAAATTCCTCCTCAAATTTTTTGGTTTTCGGCCCCGCTGTAATCCAGCCCGACCTTAAAGAATCAACGACTTCGCCGATCTCTTTCTCCCCGATTGATGCTTTGTGGAATGGTAAAAAATCTTTCCTCATTTTGATTGTTTCTTTTTAATGACAACTAAATAATGCGTTTTTAAAAAGGGAATCTTGGCAAGCAACTCGCACGCCAGCAGACTCAACGGCACCAAGCGACGAGTCAATGGCGGAAGCAAAGTCGTCAGATTGAAATTATAATCGCAGTCTCCAAAAAGCTCTTTAATCTCTTTTTTTTCTATGCCTTTCACGTCGGGATTCCATGGGTTGTCAAATCGAAAATCATACCATAAAATGACCCCGCCGATTTTCACCACCCTTAAAATTTCCCGGGCAATATTTTTCTTCATCTTTGCATCAAGAATTGACGTGAAGCAGGTCGCAACAATCACAATATCAAACGACTTGTCATCAAAATCAAGCTTTTCGGCATTCGCACATAAAAAATTGAAATTGGGATTAATTTTTTTCGCTTCTTCAATCCTATCCTTCAGAAGATCTATCCCGTATAAATTTTCGGAGTGCGCTCCCCATTGAACAAAATCCCGCAACCATCCGCCGGTGCCGCAACCCACTTCTAAAATTTTCATTTCTCTAAGCGACCCAAATCCTTGACGATATAAAAGATCAAGGAGTTTCCTCTGCCTTTCCTGAACAATAAAAAGATTACCCTTATTGAAATAAGAATATCTCGTATTTTCGGACAACAACTTGCGCCGTTCATACCTTTTTTTGATTTCTTCTATTTCTTCCATAAAAAATTATTATACTGCCATTTTTATCAACGCCCATAATGATCCAAGACCATAAGCAAAGTGGCGAACGAAAAAAGCGGCAAAGACGAAAAAGGAAAGAAGAAAATTTTTTTCAACAAATGCAATTTTAGCAGAAAAAAATATATCCAGTAAAAAATACACTCCCATTGCCGCCGTTAAAAGATATAAAAATAAAACATTCATCGTTCCCATTGCCAATAATCCTAAAAATCCGACAACGAAACTCAGTGGTAACAGATGCCGCCAAGAAAATGTTTTCAAGCCAAATCTCAATGGATATATTACCGAAAAACCATCCGCAAAATTGTGTTTGGCAAATCCCAGAAAGTCGGGTTTTGAATAATAATACGAAACTATTCCCGGAACAAGGACAATTTTCCCGCCGGCTTTTTTTAAACGAATATTAAGATCCATATCCTGATTTCTTGCCAATCTTTCATCAAATAAGCCAATCTTTTTAAAAATAGCTTTACGATAGCATCCGCCAAAAACTGTATCCACTTCCCTAGCCATTTTTGGCCGGCTTGTTTTATAATAAGCGTTTCCCGCCCCGAATGATGAAGAAATAACCTTCGCAATCGCCAAAGAAATTAAAGATTTTCCGGAGGGTACAACCGAGACAATACCGCCGACATTATCCGCATTATATTTTAAGGCGGCATTAATGCATTTGCTCACATATTTCCGGTCGTATGCCGCGTGAGCTCCCATTATTATAATGAAATCCCCTTTTGAGTTATTAATGCCCACATTGAACGCGCAAGGAGTTATTTTACGAAAATTGTCCAGATATTTGATATATGGATATTTACGAGAATAATTATCCAAGATATCCCTTGTCCCGTCCAAACTCATCCCGTCAATAGCCAAAATTTCCATACAATTCTTTGGATAATCCTGAGTAATCAACGAATCAAGGCAAGGAGCAATAAATTTTTCTTCATTCCGACAAGGGATGACGATTGAAACAAAAGGTATATTTGCCATTTTTATTACTCTATTTATATTTTTTCTTCCGGACGATAATTATATCCTGCCAGATCCAAATAAATTTTTTCCATCAGCATCATATTTTTTTCAAAAGATCCTTTTTCGTCAATCATTCTTTTGTTAATCGTAGCCGCTCTTTTTCTTAAGTCCTTGTCTAATAATGCATGAATAATTTTGTTTGCCAAGTCTGCCGGTTCGAATGCTGAACTCAATAAACCGCTTTCGCCATCATGCACCCAGTCCCGATTAGCTACGATATCGGTTACCACCGGGAATGCACCTGCCGCCATCCCCTCCAACAAAGATATCGATTGGCCATCCGATAAAGACGTAGAAACGTATATATCGGCTGATTTTAAAACCTCCAATAACTCTTTATGAGGCAAACTGCCAATAAACTCCACAGAAGGATTGATTTTAAGATTTATTGATTGATTTTTCAACTTATTCTCTTGGCTTCCTTTGCCAATAATCAAGAATTTTGCGTCTGGAATTTTTTTTACGACAAAAGGGATCGCGCTGATTAAAAGTTTAATGTTATAAACTGGCTCAAACGCTCTCGTGCTCACAATTGTCCTCCCATTTCGCGCGGCGCCGATGACGGACGGGAAAGCGCCATCGATTGCGCCCTCTACACCATAAGTAAAGGTTGAAATTTTTTCCAAATCAACACCGAGCAGAGCCAGTCCATCGGTCAAGTGTTGCGATTGCGAATGAATTGCATCGGCTTTATCGGTCGCATATTGCAATAACCATTTAAAAACTGCTGATTTTTTAGGCTGAACCGCCACGTCCGATCCAATCACTGAAATAACATAGGGATGAAAATTCAAGCACGCTCCTGCAAAACCGTAGCTAGTTGCGTAAATTGCATGTAAAACATCGGGACAAATTTTTTTGATTTCTTTTTTTAATTTAGATAAACCAACGATGTATCTGACTTTATGTTTTGAGAACAGACCAGTTTCAATGTAATGCGATTCAATTTCGCCGGAATATTTGGAATCAAAAGAAACTATGCTAACTTTAAAACCTTTTTCTTGGAAATATTCCGCAATCTTAGCCGTATGCGGACTCATCGCATCCGCCAAGTAGCAAATATGGATACGTTTTTCCGTCATTTTTTGAGAAGATAAAATTCAATAGTTTTTCTTAAGCCGTCGTCAAGCAAAATCTCCGGCTCCCAGTCAAATTCCTTCTTAATTTTAGAAATTTCTACCGCACTTCTTTGGGGGCCGGAAAAACTATCTTTTTGATAAACAATATTCAATTTTTTCCCCAAAATCATCGAAATTCTTTCGCAAAGGAAATTAATAGTTGTTTCCCTTCCCGATCCTACGTTAAAGGTTCCGCTCGCATTAGTTTGGGCAACGCGTTTTAAGGCCCGCACCACGTCATCCACATAAATGAAATCTCTAGTTTGTTCTCCGTTACCATTAATGATTATCTGCTTGCCTTCAATTATCGAATCAATTATAGAAGGAACTATCCCCTGTTTCCATTGGCGCGGACCATAGACATTGCTTAATCTCAATATCGTAAACGGAAAATCAAATTTGCCATAATAATTTTCAATTAAATCTTCGATCATTAAATTAGCCTTTCCATAAAGCGTTACGGGGAAAACTCTTGCGTTTTCCGGCGTTGGAATTGGCAAATTTGCACCATAAAGCGCCCCCCCAGAAGACGTAAAAACAATCTTTTTGATACCTAAATTCTGGCCAAGATCAAGTATTTTTTTAGTATCATTAAAAAAATTGGCGCTTAATCCGAACAGCGGATCGTCAACCGGACGCCTTAAATTGATAGGCCCCGCCAAGTGATAAACAATCTCTGGTCTTTCTTTTTCAAAGATTCCGGCAACGGCAGAATCTTTTATTTCCATTTCATAAAATTTTATTTTTTTGCCAAAAACAAATTCTTTGGATGCAACCCCGATTACGATTACTTCATTCCCTTCACGACACAAACATTCCACCAAATTTGATCCGATAAATCCCGCCCCTCCGGTTATAATGTATTTCATATTTTTTTATCGGTGAATGTTGATGCCACACCAGCAATAATATCTTATAACAGCCATACAATAATAAAAAGGCCTAGATATTCTTTGGTGAATTACCGCTTAATTTCAAATTTGACCCTTTGATCTGTTTAATAGAAAAAACAACTATCAATATCGGAAATAGAAAATGTTCCAAAGCCACCGCTTTATACGATTCCAATCCCCCCCTCATCAAAGTAGGGAGAGCACTTATAAACAAAGTGGGGGCCAATACCGCGAAAACATTATAAATGAAATACCGGCCTCCCTTTATCAACGCTCGGCTATTAAAGCATTCTGCCCAAAGCCATCCGATCAAAACGGCTCCCGCAACAATTCCTATCAAGCCAAAATTGAGATACCATCCAGTAGCATGATGGATTACATAGCCTTGTCCCGGCACCGCATTAATATGATTGAAATAGTGCCAGTAGATATTTTGCGGCCTATCCGGCCAAAGGTCACTTGGGACAATGGACGATGCTAAGCTGATAAAACTGTAACCATAAACCAATGGAATACCATAATGAAGAGATCCATACATCGAAAGATGGGCGGCAAATATTTCATTAGTCGTTAAAATACTTGCTAACCCGTTGACAAGGGTTCCAAGCTTCATGCTAGCCAGATAAGAAGAAGGGTTGCTGCCACGGATGATTCCAATCACCCCAACGGCGGCAATAACGCCGATAAAAGCGGTCAAAAATCCAATTTTAGAAATTTTTTTGGCATTAACTATATAAAAAAGAAATCCTATGATAGCCGCTCCGACCAATTCGTTCCTGTTCCCCAATAAAGCGGCATACGCAACAATAACCGAAGAAATCACGGCATAACTCCAAAAAATCAAATGTCCGCTCCCTCCTAAAAAATATTTTCCCTTTTTTCCGCTTAAATAAACAGCTATTCCGACGGCTAACGGGAAAAGAGCCATCCGAATAAATATTTGATGGATCGTATAGAAAGGAATTCTATCGGTAGAATATCTAGTTAAAAAATAGGCTGACGTTCCCGATGAAATTGCCTCTATCAAAAAATCCCTCATTATAAAAAAACTGGAAAAAGAAAAAAATATTACAAAAAAGATCAGCCGCCAATGGGAAAAAAAATAGGGAGAAAATTTCAAACCGACACCCGGGTTTTTCTTTGCAGCAAAAACCAATATCGCCAATTCAATAAAAATAACAAACAAAGAATAAAAAACAATTGCCATTAAATAATCGCCATCCAGGCTGACGGGAAACATTTTATCAAACAAATAATAATAGTTAAATCCATATTTACTGCAGATATTATCAAAAATAAGATCAATTGTAATAATCCAGCCTCCCAGAATAGTAAAAAGAAAAACTATTAAAAGGCCAAAGATAAAAGAAATCTCTTTGGTTTTAACCCATACCAAAAACATGAGAAAAAATATGACAAGCGTTGATAACGCCAAAATAATAAGATGCTCCATCGTCAGTTCAACAAAGTATTTTTTAAATCAACCAATTCTTTGACTAAATTGCCGGAAGCAAGACCGGGTTCCACGGTAAAATATTCTTTAACCAAATCTTTCCTTTTCTCCGAATCTAAGCCAGGATTCTTTAAATAGTCATTTATGGCCAGAAACATATCTTCATAAGAATAAACCATTCGAGCCGCTTTTGTTCTGGCGATTTTTTTAAAATGTTCAAAATTATAGTATTCTTTGCAAGGAATCCGGTTTTTTATTGGAAAAGGATCAAAAGCGATATGGACTATCGGTTTTCCGAAATAGGCCGCTTCCAGCGTTACGGTGGAAAAAATATTTATGTTGATATCACAAAAAAAAAGACAATCCCGAGATGCCTCCATCTCCCTTTTGGAGGGAATCCAACAGGCTTGGGATAGCCCCGGGCGCAAAGATGACCGGTAAATCGACACCGGATACTTCGCCGGCAACGAATCGTATTTATCGGTATTATCAAATGGATGGCATTTGATCAAAACCTGCAAATTATTGGGCAATTTGTCACCTTTAGCAATTTCTTCCAGTAGCTTTTCAATAATAATATGTTGCTGGTTATGCCTGACCTGAGGCATCGTGCTGAAAAGTATCACTGGCCAATTTGGATTCAATCCATAAAGCTGACACCACTCAAGTCGAGAAATTTTTGTTTTTCTTCCGTAAATATCGTACTGCGGAACACCAATAATTTTAATTTGATTGTCATTGTAAGAAGGATAGGTCGATAAAATTTCTGATTTTGTCATTTTGTTCCAAACGAAAATCGACCGGTACTTTTTATTCAAAACAATCTTACTTGAAAGATGATCCCAGCTTAGAACCATATAAACAGCCGGAACGCCGTTCTCTAATGAATTTTTAAGCAGCGATTCTTCAAAGAACGATGAGGCATGAGTGGCAAAAAAAATAACCGGCCGATGCGAAAGAAATATTTCCGAAAGTTCGCCGTTCCTATTAATTTTTAAATCAATATTCTCTATCCAATCTAGTAATCTGCCCGGTTTTATTATCCGGATTAACCCCCTGATCATTTTACCGCCAATTTTTTGATAAATCGGCCTTTTTGTATATTTTTCCCAAATTGTCTCAGTCGCGCTTCGCCGGCTTTCCATATAAATCTTCTTTTTTAACTGCCTTGATAAACGCCATGCTAAAGGCTCTGAAAACTTATCTAAAACTATAAATGTCAAATCGCCGCCATATCCCTGACCAACTAAGCCTTCCCTAATTTGAGATGTGGTAAAAACAACTATTTTGAAGTCATCGTTTAATTTCCTAACGATGCCCGTTTGAAAAAAATTCCTAACCGCCCAGCCGGTTGAAGCAGACATAAATAATATTGGCTTTTTGACAGAATCTTTTTTGTTTTCCATAGCATCTTTATCTTTTTATTTTCATATCTTTTGCAACCATTTCGGCAATTTTAAAATCAATTGGGTTGTTTATATCAATTGACTCCATCTCATCCATAATGAAAGGTATGACGATATTCCCAATCGGTGATTTCATCTCTCTTATGGTTCTCGGTTTGGTAATGTAAATACTGGCATTTTGGATATAAACTTTCGGCAGTGATTGGTAAGAAAGAGTGTGATCGCTTGATTTTTCGCTTTTAATCAACGGCTTCAACAAATTATTGTCAATGACCCACATCTTATGCGGATGTTCAGAACACAACCTGACCGATCTTAAAGAATCCGCATCGGGGTATTCAAAAATCTTCTCAATGGCACGATCAATAGTTTCCGGCTTTCTAAACGGCGATGTCGGATAAAGCAAAACTATCAGATCAGGAACATAGTTTTCATTTTTAACAAGCCAACCCAAGGCATGTTCAAAGAATTGCATTTCGGTGGAATCTGTTCTGGAAATTTCCTCCGGCCTTAAAAAAGGAACTTCGGCACCATACTGTTCGGCTATTTTTGCGATATTTTCCGAATCCGTCGAAACCAACACCCTATTTATATATTTTGACTTTTTGGCGGCCTCAATGGTATGGGCGAGCAAAGGCTTACCCGCTAAAGGCATGATGTTCTTCCCTGATATTCTTTTTGATCCCGCTCTCGCAGGTATAAATCCCAATATCCTCATATTGACTTTTATTCGCATACAAAAATTGAATGTTTACTAAAATATTTCCACCAAAAAGAAAACCTCTGATTAAAGAAAACGCCAGGCAAGATAAAATAAACATATCGTGGCAGGTCATATCCCCCAAATACTTTAACCTTGTTAAATCCTGCTTTCTTGATCAATTCCATCCATTTTTCTTGGTTTAAAAACCTTTCATCTCCAAAAAGATTGGGGGCTGATTTAACCCGACTGTTTGGAACATTGAAAATAACCCTTTTCGATACCCGTCTTTGTTCTAATAGGCCCCTAATAATATCAGCATCGCTAAAATGCTCCATGACGCCACTATGGCAAACTGTATCAAAAAAACGATTCTCAAACAATGAATTGAGATTAAAGCTGTCTCCTTGGATAAACTTCAATTTAATCTTACCCAAACAAGCTCTTTTTTGAGCGTAATTCACAACTTCCTTACTTATATCAAGAGCGGTAACCTCAAAACCATGATCAGCCAGTATTAAAGACAGCAATGCTGTGCCACATCCTACCTCAAGTATACGACCGCCAGCCGGCGTATTTTGAATCACCAATTCAATCAAACGCCGGTTGCGCAAGCACTGGTCAAAGAGATTTCTGTTTGTATTTTCAAAATATTCCACCCATTTATCCATAAGCAATTATATTATTTTCTCGTATTTTATCATATTATCATTTGCTTGGGTTATGTCCTAGGAGAGCCAACACCAAGCAATTTTTTATAAATATCAACATCAGCCGCCGTTGGCAATAGCAAATTTTTAAAAGAGTTTTTAGTCAATCTCGCATAAAAAATTAAAGCAAGGCCGGTGGTAGCAATATATGAAAGACTTAGGGCGATTGCCGCTCCCTGTATGCCCATAACGGGAATCAGTAACAGATTAAGGATAACCATTGTTGCCAGCGAAAGCACTGATGTCGCACTGTATTTTTCGGCATGGCCCTGGGCGATCAAATCGCTGATGATGATTTTCCAGAATGATAAAGATAAAATCCCCGGCAATAAAAAAACAATAAGGGAAGCCGATGGCAAAAATTCTTTGCCATAAATCAATACTATCAGCGCTTGCCCAAAAACTAAAACCGCCAAGCAACATGCAAGCAAAGGCACAAATAAGGTGCGCATTATAAGAGGCGTAAACAAATAAGCTTGCTCTTTTTTCATCTGTACTATTTTCGGAAGCAAAACCGAGCTGATGGATTCGGGAATTTTCCAGATAACTTCAGCAAGTTGGACGGCAATAGTATAATAACCGACAGAAATCGGCATTAAATAATAATTGATAATGGGTATATTTATCCGATAACTAAGGTCTTTGGTAATATTTCCGACATGTGATTTCAACCCGTATCCAAAAATCTGTTTCATAATATTAAGATCAATTTTTAATTCTTTCCCCTTAATTTCTTTCATAACGGGCACTGCCAGTGCAAATGCCAGAAATACCAGCGAAAACATCGACGCACCGACCGCACCGCTTACCCCCCATTTCATCAATATTACAAAAAAGGCCATCATAACTAAATTTATAACCGCCTGAAAAAAATAAATGATATTACGAAGATGCAATTTGTAGAGCCCCTGCAAAAGGCCGGCCAAATGGTCGCTTAATATATAAAACGGGATGAAAAAGATGGAAAAAATTATCAAATTCCAATTAACATCTTTCAGCAATGTGCCCTTAAAAAAGTAAGCAACGAGAAATGTGGCCGCCATACATAAAATACCAAGCACCCCTGATAGAATCAAGCTATTGACAATAATTTTGGCAGGAGAAAGTTTTCCAAAATGATAATTGACCGAATGCCCCACCCCCATTCTGCCGAACACCGTGGCAAACCAAGGTATCAAAAGAAGAAGCGTAAGTTGACCCAAGCCAGCAGGCCCAAGCAACCGGGCCGTAATAATTGACGACACTAAAGAAACAAAAAGAATCGCATATTGGGTCACAATCGTGCCGGCGGAATATTCAACGAATTTACTTGAACGCAAAAATTTCGTCATTATGTCAATACCGCTATTTATCTTTAAGAATCCGGGCGGCCAGGCTTTCACCGTCCAATTTGTGGTAAGAAAGAACTTCTTTGGGAGTGCCGCACGCTGGATATTCATTTTCTATGCCGAATTTCTTGAATTTCTTTTGCTTCAGTGCCTTGGAACAATTTATTGCATTTAAAAGCGAATCTCCCAGGCCGCCGTAAATAAAGTGATCATCAAGCACATAGATTGCCGCACAATCCCCGATAACGCTTTCAAACCAACCTATGTCAACCCGATTAAGCCATGGCATATTGATTATTTTCAAAGAAAACTCTCGCTTAGCCAGTTCATCGCCAGCTTTAAGCGCCTCGTTAGCCATTACCGGACCGTAGGCAAATATAACCGCATCGTTGCCTTCCCGGATAACTGATCCCCTGCCAAATATGAACTCATAATTTTGCGGCAAACTGATCGTTTGCGGCGACGGGGAAATTATAAGCCGGATCATGCAATTTTCTTTTGCGAATTTCACGCACCATTCAAGAGTGGCTTTTGTCTCAACCGCGTTAACCGGCTCAACGATAACCATATTCGGCAACGCACCAAAAAGCGAGATATCGCGCACGCTCTGATGCGATTTACCGGGTCCAGCCGGTATCATGCCCGAATAATGGCAAACATAAATTATTTTTGTCAGTTCGGTGGCATTATTGTAAATTTGTTCGTTGGAACGCGATGAGAGAAAGACACCGAAGGAATTCACAATGGGAAGAAAACCCTGCTTGGCGAGGCCGCCGGCAGTCGAAACCATATCCTGTTCGGCAATACCATGTTCAATAAAGCGATCCGGATATGCCTGCTCAAACGGGCGTAGCCCGCAATCACATGCAAGATCGGCGTCCAGAACCACAATATCTTTTCTCTCCGCGCCCAACCTAACCAGGGTATCCGCGTATGTATTAACGACCTTCTCGGCAATATCTTTCAAGTGGACTCTGGATTCGCGTTTTTCCACATCTTTCAATTCTAACTGAGCCGAGCCAAACCCGGAAAGTTTTTTATTGATTCTATCCAGAATTTCAGAAAAAGCCCTGGTATAGTCATCATCTTGCGGAGCGCCGGAATGCCATTTGTATGTTCCGCATCCGGTTTTCACAATTTCGCCACCTTCCATAAACGACACGCCTTCACCTTTGACAGTATCGGCAATCAAAACTTTAGGCTTATTGACAATTTGTTTTAATTTTTCAAATGCTTCCTGAAGCTGGGCAAAATCGTGACCGTTACAACGTTCAGCGTGCCAACCAAAAATTCGGAACTTACTTTCCAAATCGCCCAAGTCAACATTCGCGACAATCGGACGATCGGTCTGAATTTTGTTAAAATCAACAATTGCGGTAATATTGCTTACTTTCTGGGCAACGGTGGTTTGCAATGATTCCCATATCTGACCCTCCTGGAGTTCGCCATCGCCCAACATCACAAATATCCGACCGCCGCTACCTTTCATTTTCTTTGCAATCGCCATTCCCTTGGCTTTGGAAATGCCCATCCCCAAAGAGCCGGTGTTTGCCTCCATTCCAGGAATCGCGACATCCGGATGACCGTCCAATCCTCCCAAGCGCCTCAAGTTAATCAATTTTTCAAATGGCAAAATCCCAGCAGCCATAAGCACGGAATAATGCCCTGGACAATCATGACCCTTTGAAGAAAAATAAATATCCCTGTCTTTATTTTTTAATCCTGCTTGAGTCAAATTCAATTCTGAAAAATACATCGCAACCATAATTTCCATTGCCGAGAAGCTGGACCCAAGATGGCCGGAACCAGCTTTCTTGACCGCGGAAAGCGCATTAAGGCGGCAGATATCAGCCAAAATATCAAGTCTGGAATTTTTATCTGTAACAGCATTAATTATCCGATCAATTTCTTTTTTATCAACAAAAGATATATTTACCATTGAGCTCAAAAAATTATTTTTTTTCTTGAATTGTCTGAATTTTCGCGCTGTAATCAACGTATATTGTTTTAACTTCCGAATAAGCTTCGACTCCGGCCCAGCCAACCTCCCGGTAGCCAAGTCCGGAATCTTTTACGCCCCCAAACGGCATATGTGGTTCTCCGCCATAGGTTGGTGCGTTAATATAGCAAACCCCAGTTTGGATATCATCAAAGAAAGTGAAAGCTCTATTCAAGTCCTTGGTAAACAGCGAAGCTGATAAACCGTAACGCGCGTTATTCGCAATTTTAACCGCTTCGTCAAACGATTGGACGCGAAAAACCACGAGTACCGGCCCAAAAATTTCTTCTCTGGCTATTGAGGAATCAGGCAACGCATCAATAATAATAGTCGGATTGATATAATACCCCTTATCGTAAACACCACCTTCCAATCTTTCCCCGCCTCGGATCACTTTAGCACCATCTTCCCTTGCCCGTTCTATCCAGTTCAATATACGTTCGCATTGAACCTTGCTAATCAAGGGTGTCACATCGGAAGCATCGTCGCTACCAGGGCCAATCTTTAACTTACCAGTGGCGTTAAGGAGCCTTTCCATAAAAAAATCGTAAATGCCATCCTGTAAAATCAGACGGCTTGTGGCAGTGCAACGCTGGCCAGATAGGGAAAAGGCCCCGGCGACAACCCCGTTGACGGCCAGATTGATGTCGGCATCATCCATAACTATCACTGCATTTTTACCGCCAAGCTCCAAGGAGGTCTTAGCCAATTTTTTCAGGCAATTAACTCCGACAAGGCTCCCGATCTTACTCGAACCCGTAAATGAAATCATTGATACTCCGGGATGGTTGACTAACGCATCCCCCGCTTCGCTTCCCAAGCCATGAATAAGATTAAGAACACCTTTCGGCAAACCCGCTTCATCAAGAATTTCAGTTATGCAGTGAGCACTTTCCGGTGTATTTTCTTCCGATTTCATGATCACGGCATTACCGCAAAAAAGCGCCGGAAAAACCCTCCATCCCGCCAGTCCCATCGGGAAATTCCAAGACGGAATGAGCCCGACTATTCCGATCGGATAACGCTTGGTCATCGCAAACCGCTGGGGAAGCGCCGAATGAGCGGTTTTTCCATACCATCGATATCCCTCCCCACCGATAAAAAAAGACATATCAATTGCGGATTGAACATCGCCCATCGCGGATTTGACCGTCTTTCCATTTTCTTTAGAGATAATTTCCGCCAACTCTTTTTTTCGACCGGACATAATCTTTCCCGCCTCAAAAATAATTTTCGCCCTCTCGTGGGGAGGCATACTTCGCCAATTATCAAAAACGGCGGAAGCGGCCAAAACCGCCGCATCAATATCCGCTTTTCCCGACCTTGGAAACAGTCCCATTACCTCGCCGATATCAGACGGATTTTTGTTTTCAAAAAAATCTCCGGACACCGGATCAACCCATTTTCCTCCAATAAAATTTTTAAAAAATTGACTCATTTTTTAGCTAATAAAATTAACAAAATCTTTACCAGCAACAAAAACCGCCGTCAACAACCATATTTGAACCAGTCATATATGATGAAGCATCTGAAAGCAGGAACAATATCGCCCCACAATACTCCTCCTGTTTGGCCATCCTTCCTAGCGGAACCTTTTGAATATATTTCCCGAGAAACGGTTCGTCCTGATTGTTAAAAACTCCCGCTAAGGTCAAAGTATTAACCCGAATATTGCTTGGCGCCCAATACGTCGCCAACCATCTGGTTAAATTGTAGACGCCGGATTTGGTAACGGAATAAGCCACCGGCTTAAAAAAAGGCTTGGCTTTTGCTCCAGCATTTTTATACTTGTATTCATATATGCGCTGGTCGGGAGATAACATACCATAAATTGACGCGATATTAACAATACTGCCCCTCCCTTTTGCAACCATATCGGAACCAAAAACCTGACAACACAAAAACATGCCCTTCAAATTTACTTCCATCATTTTGTCCCAGGCAGTTTCCGGATAAGTCTCAAAAGGGCCGACATTTTCGTCCGATCCGCCGGGCGGTGCATCAATTGCGGCATTGTTGATTAATCCGTCAACCTTGCCGAACTGATCGCAAATTTTTTTCAGTGCTCCTTGAATCGAAGTTTTTTTTGTAATATCAACCTCAAGAACCATCAAATTATCAGATCGCAAAGCCGATAAATTACCTTTGGGATTGCTTAGATCATAATCAATGGCAACCACCCGGCAACCGACCTCAAGCATAGCGCGAACATATTGCCCCCCAAGCTGTCCCGCCGCTCCGGTTACAACAATTACCTTGTCTTTTAAGTTATATAAAGAATTAAGATAATTGTTTCCCATAATTAATAATTTGATTTTTTATAAATTTTTAATGTTAGCAATCATGTCGCAAATTTCCCTGACCGCGCCGTATCCTCCCGGCTTCTTTGTGGTATATTTTACGTACGGCTTTAATTCAGAATAAGCATCAGCCACAGTCATCGGTAAACCGGCGATCTTTAAACATTCAATATCGTTAATATCATTCCCGACATAAGCAATTTCACCGAGCGCCAGCCCTCTTTTTCCAAGTTCTTTTTTAAGGATAATGGCTTTGTCCCGATACCCCTGGATACATTCAATACCCAGCTTCTGGCAACGCGCCGAAACAACAGGATTTTCCTCTGCGGACAAAACAAGAACGCTTGTTCCCGTTTCTTTTAAGGCATCAAGTCCCAATCCATCACTTCTCCAACAAGCAACGCCCTCGGTGCCATTTTGCATAGCAATTACGCGGTTATCCGTAAAAATCCCGTCAAAATCAAAGACAATCAATTTTAATCTCCTGACTATGTCATTCATACTCAGCGCTATTTCGCGGTTGTCCGGACTACCACCCGCAAGCTGTTCCGGTTTAATCATTTCTTCTTCATTAATTGAAAGGTTTAGTTTTTTTCCAATAACCTCATTTAATCTATAAGGTTCCATGCCGCCGCCCGGCGATTTAATCACGATGTCGCTTTCTGTCAAAATCGTGCCCACGACCAAATTTTTCGCCGAAAAAATGCTTTTCCCTTGTTTTGCACGATAATCCTTTTCTATCGGAAACACCTTCCTTTCGTTTTCGCCAAGAGCAGATTTTATACGGTTGAGATCTCTCACTTGTTTTCGCATACCATCCGGTTCCAGCGAAAATTTATGATCCGTTCCCTTCCAAGCTCGATTTATCGTGAAATGCTTCTCAATCACCCGAGCCCCCAGCATATAAGCTATTGATGCCGCTAAAATACCGTTATCGTGGCCGGAATAACCGACAATTATATCTGGGAATTCATTCTGCAAGGTAGGAATAACATTTAAGTTAAGATCTTCGTATTCTGCCGGATATGAAGAAATGGCATGCAAAAAACACAATTGATCATTGTATTTTTTAATTGCCGTATATGCCATCTTCGCCTCATCCATCGTCCCCGCACCCGTTGAAACGAACATCGGTTTGCCAAGCTTAGCGATATGCTCAAGCATAGGAGTGTTCATTAAATCCCCGGATGCAACCTTGTAACCGTTGACGCCGAGCTTTTCCAAAAAATCAACGCTTGGAATATCAAAAGCTGTACAAAGAAACTCTACGCCATTATCTTCAGCGCATTTTTTAAGTTGTTTGTATTCATCAAAATCAAATTCCAGGAATTCCCGATGCTCGCCATAGGTAGTACCAAAACTATTTTCGTTATCATAGGAACGATTATACATCGCCTTAGTATAAAGATGCTTATTGTCTCGTTTTTGAAACTTGACTGCGCTAACTCCGCAGGCCGCCGCAGTCTTAATCATATTCAAGGCTACGCCAAGATTGCCTTGATGGTTATGCCCTATTTCAGCGATAACAAAAGCTGGCCCTTCGTTAGAGATTACTCTTTCTCCCATCTTTAAGATTGCCATAGTTTTAGGGTGTTGGGTAGCCGTCAAATTATATCAATTTAAAAATCCTCCGTACGTAAATTTTCCAAATTTGACAATTTTGCCAGTTATCCAACGCCCTCGGTTTATAAAAGCACTCGCTTCCCTTATTAATCCCCCCTTGATCATCATTCTAAAATATAGCAAAGAAATTGATACTGTCAATTATTAAACGGATTTATTTTATGACTTCTGCAAAAAATTTCCACTACACGAACTACTGATTCGCAACACGCTCTCGTAAATTCCGGGTAGATCGGCAGGCTCAAAACTTCGGCGGCGGCGCGTTCGGCTTCGGGAAAATCGCCCATCTTATAGCCCAAATAACCCAATGCGGGCTCCAAGTGCATCGGAAAAGGAAAGTATATCATTGCGGGAATTTCCGCATTTTTCAAAAATTGCACCAGTTGATCGCGTTTTGCGGTTCTTATTGTGTATTGATGATAGATGTGGCGATTGTTCAGCGCGGCAAACGGCGCAACAATGTCGCCAACGCCTTCAAATGCCTCGCCATAGCGATTGGCGATTGCCGCGCGCTGGTCATTCCATTGATCAAGATATTTGATCTTGACACTCAAAATAGCGGCCTGAATCGCGTCCAAACGAGAATTGACGCCGATTTCCAAATTTTTATATTTATTTTCGGGAGATGATCCGTGAACTTTTAACATTCTGATTTTCGCCGCAATTTCGTCGTTATTGGTCGTCGCCATTCCCCCGTCACCGTAAGCACCCAAGTTTTTGGTGGGGAAAAAAGAAAAACAGCCGCAATCGCCAATATTTCCGGCCTTAACTTCCTTGCCATTAATAATTTGAGTGGCGCCGATTGCTTGCGCGCAATCTTCAATAATTTTCAGATTATGTTTTTGCGCAATCTTCTTAATTGGCGCCATATCTGCCATTTGGCCGAAAAGATGCACCGGTATGATCGCTTTTGTCTTTTCCGTAATCGCCGCTTCAATTTGGTCGGCGTCAATGTTAAAAGTTTTCGCATCAATATCAACGAATACGGGTTTGGCGCCGGCGGCCGCGATCGCTTCGGCCGTGGCAAAAAAAGTGAATGCCGTGGTAATCACCTCATCTCCCGCGCCAATCCCCAACGCCCTTAGCGACAAATAAAGCGCATCAGTGCCGGAATTAAGAGTGACCGCATGCTTTACCCCCAAAAAATCGGCAACCTCTTTTTCAAATTTTTCCACCGCCGGGCCGCCGATAAACACTCCGTCTTCAAGCACATCCAAAACCGCCGCGTCAATCTCGGATTTTAGATCCTGATATTGCTTTTTCAAATCAAAAAATTCCATATTTGCATTACGATTCATTTATAACATTGCCCGATTTTATATATTTCCGACCGCAGATTTTGCATGCCGCCATACCGTTCTTAAAAACAAGTTTGCTGGCGCATTCGCACATCCAGCCAATTTGCTTGGCGGGAACCCCGGCCATCAACGCATAATCGGGAACTTCCCCCTTGACAACCGCTCCAGCGGCAATAAAGGCCCATTTGCCAACGACAGTCCCACAAACGATTGTGGCATTGGCGCCGATAGTCGCTCCCTCTTTGATTAAAGTTGAAAGCCACTGGCCATATTGCGAAAAATCTTTTTTGGGATATTTTGCCCGCGGATTCAAATCGTTGGTAAAAACTGCCGAAGGGCCAACAAAGACAAAATCTTCCAATAATACCCCCCGCCAAACGTCAACATTGGATTCCAATTTAACGCCGTCGCCAATTTTTGCGCCAAAGACCGCGCAATTATGGCCAATGACACAGTTTTCTCCGATTTCACTGTTATCGGCAATTTGCGCGTTTTGCCAAATCTTCGTGCCCTTGCCGATTTTGGCATTGATTGATACTTCGGCAGTTTTATGAATGGTAATCGTCATATAATTTTTCAATCAATTCAATTGCCGGAAGAGCTTGTGCGGGGGTCACTCCCCTCCCTTGCAGTAAATCCTGATACACGAAATTATGCAGGTTCTCTTCGGCCAGGTTTTCCTTGCCGGAAAGGTTTAAGGCAATGCCGTTAACGTTGAAAAATCTTTTGTTTTGGCCAACGGGAGCCCCCACGCTCACGCGCCATTGACAGTTGTAATTGGCTCCTTCAATGATCCCCTGGCCGGCTTTACCGTCAAAACTGGTCATCTGTGCTCTGGTCGCGGGGCCAAACAGATACAGCAAAAGTTCAAAATAATGAACACCAAGAGTAAATAACGGCCCTCCGGATAACTCCATATTGCCTTTCCAGCCGTCAAAATAGTGCCGGTCGCGGTGAACATCAACGTCAATGTGAATATCATAATGTTTATCTTTTGATATTTCACGCCTCATTTTTATCACTCCCTCGTGATAATGCAACTGCTGGACCACAAAAATATTTTTTCGGTCAGCCAAATCTTTCACGTGTTCGGATTTTAACGCCAGCGGCTTTTCGCACAAAACGGTCTTCCCCGCTTCATTGGCGGCCTTGGCGATTTCATAATGTAAATAATTCGGCGCAAGAATAACCACGCAATCCGCGTCGGGATTGGTAATCGCTTTTTTCCATTCGTCTCCCCGACCGTGCGTTTCGTTAACAACATCCAATATTTCGCCGCCGGTTTCCTTTATTGAAAGAAGGTGCCGCCTGAAAATAAAACCGGAGCCAACAATTATGTATTCCATATATTTCGTTATTGATATAATTTCAGAAGGTCGCCGGAAATATCTTTATTGGAAAACAAAAGTTTTTTATTGATCATATCAGCTTCTTTAAGCAGGGAGAGGTCAACGCCGATTTCGTCGCCAAATCTAATTAAAGCTTTGGTATCTTTAGGCAAGCAGGCGCCGCTATAACCTCTGTAGCCGTCAAAATTTACGTCAAAATGAGAAAACGCGAATCTCGGACTGACCGATGCCACTTCTTTCACCGCATCATAATCAATCCCCATTTTCTGGCATACATCATAAATCTGGTTGGCAAAAATAACTTTAAGCGCTAAAAAGGTGTTTGAAAAATATTTTGCCATTTCCGCGTCTTTGGACGGAACAATAAAGTTATGCTCCGATTTGGGCAGAATATCCAAAATTTCTTGCGCGTATTGCTTGCTTTTTGCGGTATACCCGACAACTTGCTCATCGGGATTTTTCATGTCATCAGTAGCATGCGCTTGGCGCAAAAATTCAGGATTGAACAATACGGAGTGGTGTGGATACTTTGCTTGCATTTTTTCGGTTGTTCCGGGAGTGACGGTTGATTTTATGACTATGATTTTGTTTCCTTTGATTTGAGAAATAACCTCATCCACCGCAGAGATATCGCATCCTTTTTCGGGATTATAAGGAGTATTAACGCACACGAAAATAATCTCGGCTTCATTAACCTCCTTAACAGAACCGATGTTTTTGTATTTATCATAGAGCAACACGCCCGGAATAACACTGGCAACCGCATTACCAACAACACCCACTCCGACAATGCCGATTTTTTTATCCATAATACTTTTAATTGTTATTTCATTAACTGGTTGATCTTGGCGCGGGTGGCGGCGCCGACGTAGCCGGTGCCGGATTTCAACCCCAGCGGCCAAAGAATTTCGGCGGCGTGCTTTTCCTGGAAGCGGATCACCGCGGCGCGGGTGGCGGCGTCAAAATTGCCGCTCAAAAGTCCGCCCGGATAAATCAAACTGCCTTGCGATCTCAAAAATTCTTGCAGACAAACAATTTGCGCGCGGTTTGCCGCGCCCGAACATAAATCGGCGGTAATCGCGCCGCAGGAAAATTTCGGCGCGACCGAAACTCGCGCCGCCAAAATTGCGATCACGCGGGCAATCTCGGCTTTTAATGCATCAACCTGTTTTTGCAACGCCTCAATTTGCAATTTTTCGTTTTCCGTTTCTCCGGCGGGTGCCACTTCAGTCGGCACGATTGAAATTTTAAACGAATAAGGCAACATTGTTCCTGTCCCTGAACCGAAGCCGAAATTTTTCCCCGAACCGAACGGCATCAAAACCAGTGAAGAATAACGCCGGCCGAAATCTTCAATTTTCAACATCGCATTGCCGTCCGCGGCGGTTTCCAGTTCGCCGGCAGAGCACTTTCCGGCAGAATCGCAAGTCAAATAAGGCACAATAAATTTGTGCTCCCCGGCGGCGGCAAAATCAAGGCGCAAACTGCCGGAGCCGCCCGTGATTTTTTGCCAATTAGCGGCAAAATAGGGCGTGTTGTAGGTCACCGACAAGGAAACCTGATCCGAGACCGGCAGATAATTGATTCGGGGAGAAACGGCAAACTCCCGCAAATCCGGATATTTATAACAATATTTCGGGCCGATTGAACAATCATTGGCCGCCAGCGCGACAATCCAGTCGCGAAAAACTTGGGTGAAATCAACATCAAAGCCGTTTTTTCTCAGCGCGTAATCAATGGAGGCAATTCCCGTTTGGTCGCTTTTCATGGAATCGGCCAATATCGCGACGCCATAATGGTCAACAACATATTGCGCCCACAAATGCGCCGCGCCGTAGTTGGCCGGCACGTTTTCCCATTCCGTCAAGCTTTTGCCGGAGTCGTTTAAAAAGGATCTCACCCGTTGCTGGAAATTGCTCCCTCCGAACGGAGCATCATAACCCAAAATCGTGGAGGAATATTCGGCGCGGACTTCGTTGAGCCAGACCTCTTCAATCACGTGGCGCAAACGTTCCTTTTGGTTAAAGGTGATCAAGTGCGTATATTCATGTGCCAGATAAGTTTTTGCCAGCGGCGCGTCAACAAAAGAAACATTGAAATAAACCATCTCTCTTTCGTTTGATCCGGGAGATTGGTATTTGGAATAACCATCCGCCGTGTTGATATAGCCGCCGGTACCCTTGATCATTTGATGAATCAAGATTGTGAGTTTGCCGTTGCGGGATGGGCCGGAACCGGCGCTAGCGCCAAAAAGCTCCGTGAGCTTGGGCTGGATGTGTCGTGAAAATTCCGCATCCAGACCCGAAAGCACAGTGCCGTATCGCTGACGCTCCGACGAATCCAAATTGTTCCACCAGGCATTGTCGGCATAAAAATAGATCTTCGCTCCCGCCCAGACCAGCGATGCCGAAAGTTGGCTTCTTCCCGCCGAATCGTATTGCTTGTCAATGTTGAACGCCGCCTGATCGCCATAGTTATCCGCCCGCGCAAAAAACGGCAACAGCGCAATCATCGCTACCGCCGCCAACCCGCACCATAAAACTTTTTTGGCTTTCCGCCCTCCAATCATTTCATTACGCCTCATTAAACACATTTTAAATATACTTCAAAAGCGCCAAAAAGCCAAATTCTCACTATTTCCCGCCACTTACTACCGCACCGGCTTGGGATCGCTCACCCCGCCCTCCTCACAGCTGTAAATCTCGCAATGGAAAAACATGTTTTAGCCAATACGAGGGCTAAAATTTATCAAAAATAAAATATAAAATAAATTAACAATCAACAATAAAGCTATAATGATATTTGTTATCAATATTTTTACATTTTTTGATTTGGAAAATAATATTAAGGAATAAATAAAAGCAGAAACTAGTCCAAATATTTTCAACAAAAATAAAGCATTTGATAATTGTGGCAATTGATTAAAACTAAAAATACTAAATCTTGAAAATTCTCCGGCAACCGGTGAAATACCGAAAAAAACTTCCCTAATCCAAGAATAGAGTATAATTGTTGATTGTGGCCACAAAATCTCCGGCACCAGAAACATCGCCAAAAAAACCGCCAGCCATATTTTTTGCTTTTTTGCCATATTGTTTTGTTATTTTTTGATTGTCACTTAATCCTCACCCGTTCCAATCCGCTCAACAACGCTTGGGCGATTTCTTTGCCGACGGTTCCCCGCTTGGCCATCAGTTGAATTTCTTTGGCCAGCAAATCTATCTGCCGGTTGATCAACCGCCCCGCCGCGGCAATCGCCGCGGTTTTGGCTTTTTGCGGCAAGCGGTTGTCGGCTTGCAATTTTTCCAACGCGGCAAATTCTTTTTGCAAGAGTTTCAACTGCGCCAGAATAACCGTGCGTTGCGGGTTTTTAATCAGTCCGGCGGCAACATAGCGGTTAAAGTCGGCCATCAATTCATTGATGGTGAAAGTTTCATCCTGGGAAATGGTTTGGTCAATTTCGCCGTCGCCGTCGTTGTCAATTTTAATGATTGTTTCCCGTCCGTTCAATTCAATCCCGCCGGAAAGATTTTTTGACACCGGCAAGAGAGAAAAAACCCGTGGCTCCCGGAGGAGATCATCTTCCACCGCGCGGGCGGTGAGAGTGAAAAAACCGTCGCCTTCGCCTTGCAGGCTGATTTGATATTGCTGGTTTTCATTTTGGGGCAGGTAGACGAATTTTTTGCCGTTGTTGATTTCAAACATCGCCCCGGGGATTTCATTTTTGGGGCCGACGCCGGCAACATTTTCAATGATGTTGCCGTCCTGATCGGTTACCTTGATCGCCAGCGGGCTGTCAATGCGGAGCGCGATCCCCAGAAGGCGGCAGAGGCGTTCATTTTCCAGCAATTGGGCGCGGGTGATGATTTTATTGTTCGGCAAAGGAATGTTGTTTTGCGAGATAATGCCGGCGATCTTTTGACAGATGCCGTCGGCGCTGGGCATTTGCCCGTGCTTGGCGTCGCGGACGTAGAAAGTGTTTTCGTCTTTTGCCAGTTTGCGGTTGGCCGATTCAAACGGCACGGTGTCGTCGCCGTTGGCGAATTCAAAATAATCGTAGTATTGATGAACGCCGGTTTTGTTCTGCATATCCAGCAAGGTGGAAAAAGTCGCCGAACGGCAACCGGCGATATTGTAACTGTCAATGCTCTTGTTTGCCATAATCTCATAGATATTGTCGCCGTCAAATTCGTCGGAATGGAGATTGGCGGCATTGGCCAAGGCGGTATTGTTGGCGCCCGCGCCGGCAAGATAGATTCGGGTTTGCGTCCAGTCAAGATTTTGAGTCTCGTTGACTCCCCAACGATCGGTTTCTTTGAGAATTCTCACCCAGCTTCCTTTGGCGGAAAAGTAATTCTTGGCAGGAAGCAAATCATAGGCGGCCGGCATATTTTGAGAGATTTTTTTTAATTCTTGGGGGTTTAGTCCGAATACGCCAAAATCCGTGCCGGTGATCAGTCCTCTTCCCGCCAGCGGCGCGCCCAAATTCGGCACGCCCAGAAACACCAGCTTGCCGATTTGGGGATTGCCGTTTTCCAGAACATACTTTTTGGCGATCAATCCGCCCAGACTGTGGGCGATCACGTCCACCTTGCCCGTGGGAGAAATTTTTGCCAGCTCTTCAATTCTTCGCCCCAGCAGAACGCTGTTGGTGACATCCATTTGGCCGGTTTCCTTCGGTTTGGGGTAAACTCCGCTGGCGCCGTAACGCCAGTCGTAGGGGAAGGTGTAAAAAGTCTGGCTCTCGCTACCCTCCGCCGCATCATACCCCTGCGCGGCAAATTCATCCATCAGACCTTGGGTGTAGTCATAATGAAAATTAATTATATTAAAAAGAGAATAGTTTTTTTCCTTGATTACATATTTTAATGCTGTTGCGTTAATCGGCAGTAGATTACTATCAAATGCTAATATGTCCATAAAATTATCTGAATTGAACGGGTTGTACATTTCTTCATTAATCCAAATCATATTGCCGCCGGCGCTTATCTCCGTCCCCAATAATCCCGGCACAAAAAGCACCGGCGTGCGGGATAAAATTTTCACCTCCGGCGCGGGATCAAAGAATTCTTCGGGCGGAGCGACCAGATTGATGGTTATTTTTTCATCGGCGCGGCAGATTGCCACTTCGTCGGACAAGCGCAAATCAGCTTCCGACGCGTCAAAAAAATCTTCCGGCGGAGTTGCCAAATCAATCACCTCCCTTGCATCGGCATGGCAAATCGCCACCTCATCGGATAAAAGAAACGGAGGCTCATTGACAACAAAGAAATCCGCGGGCGGGGTTGCCAGATCAATCGTGGTGGTCGCGTCCGCGTCTTCAATGATAATCTCGGGCAACTCCTGCGCCCAGGAATAGGCGAATAAAGAAAATGCAATCAACAGAAGTAAAAACATCGGCAAATATCGCTTCATATGTTTAGCCAATTTGAGGGGCTTTATCAATATAATAAATCATTACCCAAATTAGCATTAATGTTAGAAACGCCAACCAACATAAAATCGGAATTATTACAATAAATAAGAAGATTTTAAATTTTTTGTTAATTTGCAATTCTTTAATAGTTTTTAGTAATCCCACTAAACCAATAAATGGAATCAATGTCGTAAAATAAGCTGTTAAAATACCCATCAATTGGGAAAAACCATCAATTGGAACCCACGGCACTCCAATATTCCCTCTGATGCCACAAAACCACAAAATCTCCGGCACCAGAAACATCGCCAAAAAAACCGCCAGCCATATTTTTTGCTTTTTTGCCATATCGTTTTGTTAGTTTTTGATCTTCCCCCCGCGCCAAATTCGCTAATTGCCGTAGATGAAGACAAACACTCCGTTGGCGCCTTTGTCGCCCTGGTTTTTGCTCATTCTGACGATGTGGCTTTTTTGATCGTTGAATATCTCCGGGGCGTAAACATAGTCGCCGTAGGTAAACCGGGAACATCCGGCGCCGCCGATTGGGTCACGGTGCTCAATGAATAAATCAACCGGCATTATATAGCCTCCGCCGCCGCAAGAGGTTCCGACTCCCTCCACGCTCCACGAAAAGCGGCTCAATGTTCCCTTCATCATCGCGGAGAATTCGTTGTAATTGATTGGATTTCCTTCGCTATCCTGATCGTTGGCCGGGCTGGATTCTTT
>DIWQ01000005.1:1059-12681 GCA_002423555.1 Patescibacteria group bacterium UBA6102 | reverse complement strand
GGCATATTGCCGTGCTTGCGGGCGATTTTGGGCTCGCGCTTAGTCAACAGCGACTCTACCAGCCGGATCAGAATCGCGCGCGTGTCTTTGGGATGAATCACCATATCCACCTGCCCGAGTTTGGCCGCCGCGAACGGGTTGACAAATTCGCGCAATTCTTCGGCTTTTTCAGCTTCGGCTTTTTCGGGATTTTTGGCCGCGGCAATCTCGCGATGGTAAATAATCTTGGCAGCCTGTTGCGGCCCCATCACCGCGATTTGCGCTCCCGGCCAGGCAATCACCCGATCATAACCCAGTTGGCGGCTGGCCAGCGCGATGTAAGCGCCGCCGAACGCCTTGCGCAAAATCACGCTCACTTTGGGCACCACCGCGGCGGCATAGGCATATAAGACTTTCGCGCCGTGCCGAATAATGCCGCCATGTTCCTGCGCCGCGCCCGGCAGATAACCGGAAGTGTCCACCAAATTGACCAGCGGCAGATTGAATGCGTCGCAAAAATTCACGAACCGCGCAATTTTGTCCGAGGAATCAATGTCCAAAACGCCGGCCATAATTTTGGGCTGGTTGGCCACCACGCCCAGCGAATGGCCGTTCAGCCGCGCCAATCCCACCACCGCGTTGGCGGCAAATCCCGCCTGCACCTCCAAAAACGAATTGCCGTCAAATACCTCGGCAATCACCTCCCGCACATCATAACCCTTGGTTTCCTCTTCGGGAACAATGCCGGCCAGCTTGGCGCTCTCTTCCTTTTCAAACAATTCCGACAGGATTCCTTTTGAACGCGGTGCATCGTCAACGTTGTTTTGCGGCAAATAGCCCAAAAGTTTTTTCACTCCGGCAAAACATTCCCTTTCATTGGCATATGGAAAATGGGCACAGCCGGACTTGGCGCAGTGCGCCGCCGCACCTCCCAGCGCGTCCAGCGTCACTTCTTCGCCGGTAACTTTTTTCACCACTTCCGGACCGGTGATAAACATTTGGCCGATGCCGTCAACCATAAAAATGAAATCCGACAATCCCGGCGCATAGCACGCGCCGCCGGCCGACGGACCGACAATCACCGAAATTTGCGGCACCACCCCCGACGCTTTGACCATGGCATTGAAAATCGCCGCGTACCCGTCCAAACTGGCGATTCCCTCTTGAATGCGCGCACCGCCCGAATCAATGATGCCGATTGCCGGACAACCGGTCTGGCGCGCCATTTCAATTACTTTGACAATTTTTTTGCCATGCGCCTCTCCCAGCGATCCGCCCATCTTGGTGAAATCCTGACTGTAAACGCAAACCGGCCGGCCGGCGATCTTGCCGAATCCCGCAACCACCGCATCTCCGGAAACCTTTTTCTTGTCCAGCCCCAGCCGGTCAAAACGAGTTTCCGCCAGCGAATCAAGCTCCGTGAAAGTTTCCGCGTCCAAAAGCGCGGCAATCCGCTCGCGGGCGGTGAGCTTGCCTTTTTGGTGCTGTTTTTCCGCCGCGGCCGGGTCTTCCAACCCTCCTAATTTTTTCTCCAATTCCTTGATTTCTTTTTCAAAATTCATAGCAGTAAATTAAAAATGCAAACATCCGCGCCCAAGGCGCGCCCGCCTCTGGCGGGAAAAACCAAAATGACAGATTAAAATTTAAAATTGCCCAATTTTTAATTTTACATTATCATTTTGATTTTTGATTTTTCAATTTTGAATCTTAACGGTTAATTTTTTAAAGATATTCATCATCTGGCTTACAATTTGTCCCAAAAGGACGCGATTGTCAACCTCCCGGCCTGTTTCAATTTTAACCGATGTGGCGATTTTTTCCATCCCCCCGCCGAAACTTTCAACATTGGTGTTGACGCCGATGCCGATTACCGAAGATTTCACCTCCCCGCAAACGGCATTTTCCGTCAATATGCCGCACAACTTTTTGCCGTTTAAATAAACATCGTTGGGCAGTTTGATCATCGGCTCAACGGCAAAATTCTCTTTAACTGCATCAGCGACGCAAAACGCCGCTAAAATGGTGACAATTTGCAAATCCGCGATATCGCCCGGCGGCAAAATCACCGAAAAATAAAGCCCTCCTTCCGGCGACGCCCACGACGCCCCCCCCTTCCCGTAGCCACCCGTCTGCCGCCGCGCCCAAACAACCGTCCACGCCGCCGCGCCTTCGGCCGCCAACCTCTTCGCCTCAACATTCGTGGACCCCGCCTCCTCCAACTCAATGATATTGAAATTTTTCATAACTGAATTTTAATATAACCCAATTTTCCAATCAGCGATTGTGAAGCCACGGCGGTGATTTTTCTTTGTTTTTGCGCAATTTGGATTTCTTTTATCAGTAAATCAATCTGCTTATTGATCGCCACCTGCGCCGCTTTGATCAGTGCGGTTTTTGTTTTGGCCGATAGCTTATTGTTTGCCTGCAATCTCTCCAAAGCGACAAACTGCAATTTTAACGCTTTTAACTGCGTCAAAAGCAAGGTTTTTGTGATCTTGTTTTTGATTTCTCCGGTTTGATAATAACTTTCAATATCAGTAGCAATGGAATCAAGGGTAATTCCGCGCGTCAAAATTTGATCAACCGAACCATTGCCGTCATTGTCAAGCTTCAGGACAATTTCATCTTCATCAATTTCCAAACCGCCAATTAAATTTTCGCTCACCGGAATGTTTTCAAAAATTTGATCAGATACAGCTTCATCGTTTTCAATCTTTTGGCGGATAAGCGTGAATGTTCCATCATCGGTTCCCCGCAAATTGATGCGGCAATTTTGGCAATCGTTATCGGGCAAGAAAACATATTTTTTATCACCGATAATCTCAAAACCCGCTCCCGGAATTTCATAGTGGATATTGTCATCGGCGTCTTTTCCCAAAACAACATTCCCGGCGGCATCGGCAACAAAAATTTCCAGCGGGCTGTGGACGGAAATATAGTCACCGCTCAATTGGCACAATGATTTATCGCTTGCCAATTGATCATGAGTGATTAAATTGGCATAGGAGGAATAATCAACATCGGTGATAATGTTGGCAATCTTTTGGCGAATACCGTTATAACTGGGCATTTTCCCGTGTTCAACTTTGGTAAAATAAAATTTTTTGCCATTATCGGCAGCGATGCTGTCAGCGGACTCAAACGGCACGGTGTTATCGCCCGAGAGCGGCTTGCGATCCGCCGCGTAGGAGCTGTGTGTCAAATTAAAAGTTTGGTGATCAATTATGCCGCGAAAAGTGCTTGATTTACAGCCCGCGATATTATAGACATCAATATTTTTTGAGTTAGCATTGAAATAATCAAATTCCGTGGAATGGAAATTCTTAGCATTGACTAACGCTTCAGTATTTAATCCCAGCACGCCCAAATGCACCAGCGATTCTTCATAATTAAGCGGCTTGATTTGTTCGGGACCGGTCATGCTCGGAGTACTGATTGTTAGATAGCTTCCCTTTTGGACATAGTAGCCTTTTGCCGGCAATAAATCATAGGCGGCAGGCATATTTTGCGCGATTTTCTTGATTTCTCCGGGATTAAGCCCGAAAATCTTGAAATCATGCCCCGCCAACAACGCCTTAACCGCCACCGGCGCGCCCAAATTCGGCACCCCCACAAAAACCAACTTGTTGATCTGGGGATTTTCGTTTTCCAAAACATATTTTTTGGCAATCAACCCGCCCAAACTATGCGCAATAACATCCACCTTGCCCGTGGGAGATTTTTTTGCCAACTCGTCAATTTTTCGCCCCAGCAAAACGCTGTTGGTGACATCCATCTGGCTGGTCCCCTCCGGTTTGGGATAAACCCCGCTGGCACCATAGCGCCAATCATAGGGAAAGGTGTAGAAAGTTTGATCATCACTCCCATCGTTAACATCATACCCCTGCCCCGCAAACTCATCAATCAACCCTTGCGAATAGTCAAATAATTTTAGCTCTTTCCTTACGACAAGACCTGTTCTTATAATTTTTTCAGAAATTAATCCATTATTAAAAAATAAATCATCCATGAAAGAATCTGAAAAATCAAACTCCATCCTTAAAATATTAGGCCATAACTTTTCTTCATTATAAAATAGTTCTGTTCCCAGGAGGCCCGGCACAAAAATCACCGGCGGGCGAGATAAAATTTTAACATCCGCCGCCGGATCAAAGAATTCTTCGGGAGGGGCAACCAGATCAATCGTGAATCTTTCGTCCGCGCGGCAAATGGCTACTTCATCGGGAAGGCGCAAGTCGGTTTCTGACGCGTCAAAAAATTCTTCGGGCGGAGACACCAAGTTAATTACCTCCCTTGCATCGGCATGACAAATCGCCACCTCATCGGGTAAAAGAAACGGAGGATTGCCAACGGCAAAAAAATCTGCGGGCGGAGACACCAAATCAACCGTGGTAGTCGCATCCGCATCTTCAATGATAATCTCGGGCAACTCCTGCGCCCAAGTGTTGGCAAACAAAAACACCGCGACTGGCAAGAATATAAACAATGAAAAATATCGTTTCATAATTTAGCCGATTTGAGGATTAAAATTAAAAGCAAATAAAACAAAAAATGCCGTTAAGAATAGAAGCACCGTCAAAAATGAAATCACTATGATTTTAATAATTTTATTTTTAATTTTTAAAGATAAAAATCTAATCAAAAATAGTGATAACCCTAATAATTGCATTGATATAACAAATTTTAGAATTGAGATATTGCCACTATTCGTTAAAAAATTTTGACGCAAGGGAGGGACGATCCCGCTTGAATTTGATTGCAATATCAATTGATAATAAAAATCAATCATCGGACTCCACAGGATCTCCGGGACCAGAAACATCGCCCCAAAAATCCCCAACCAAACTTTTTGCCTTCTGTTCATAATTTTTTAATTTATCATATTTTTTTAAAACCTTATTTAAAGATTTCCCACTTGCCGCCCCTTCTCCGCTCTCTTGATAATGCCCACCCGATCTTTTGCTCTACCTTTCGGGCGAACCATCCCATGAGCAACTCCTGCGCCCAAGAATAAACGAACAAGAAAAACGCGACCGGCAAAAACAAGAACACTGGCAAATATCGTTTCATATATTTAACCAATTTGAGGGGTATTAATTAAATAATATAATGTCATCCACGCAAGTATCCCGGTAGATAAAATTAAGAACGATGATACCAAGATAATAATAATTTTAATTGCTAAATTTATTTTTAATTTAAGTCGCATCAAAAAATAAATAATGGCGATTAACCCTGTAAATTGAACCAGCGCCATGATAACTCCCGAAATATTATTTTTAAAT
Source organism: Patescibacteria group bacterium UBA6102 (assembly GCA_002423555.1). Taxonomy (GTDB): domain Bacteria; phylum Patescibacteriota; class Minisyncoccia; order Minisyncoccales; family UBA5738; genus UBA5738. The sequence continues at coordinate 7,417 of DIWQ01000005.1, read as the reverse complement.
CCATAAATTATTCCAATTTCCCAATTATAAAAGAAATCTGATGTTAAAAAAATATTAAAAACAACCCATCTTATCCCTCCCCACAAAATCTCCGGCACCAAAAACATCGCCAAAAAAATCGCCAACCAAATTTTTTGCCTTTTGCTCATTACTTTTTATTTTTTGATTTATTATTTTTATTTCAAAACCTTATTTAAAAATTTTCCGCTTGCCGTTCTTCCTTCGCTCTCTTAATGATGTCCACCCGATCTTTTATCCTACCTTTCGGGCGAACCATACCATGGGCGACTCCTGCGCCCAAGAATAAGCGAACAAAGAAAACTCGGCCGGCAGAAACAAAAACATTGGCAAATATCGTTTCATCCATTTGGCTATACCAAGACGATAAGAATGTCGCCTTCGGCGACTTTTTGGTTTTGAGTGATTCTGATTTCTTTGATTTTGCCGTCAATTTCAGACAGGATCTCGTTTTCCATTTTCATCGCCGAAAGGGTCAAAAGTTTTTGCCCCGCCGAAACGATGTCGCCGGCGGCAACCGCGATCTCCGAAATGGTGCCGGCCAGCGGCGCGGCGACTTCTTTGGCGCCCAGCGAACGTTTGGGTATCGCCGTCTGCGCCACGGGCGCGGCTTCAACCGCATTTTGAGCGCCGAAACAAAACTCTTTGCCGTTGACGGCGATCCTCACTCCCCGCTCGCCGCAATCGTCAATTTTAATTTGGTATTCTTTGCCTCCGCCGGTAAATGTAAATTCCATTGGTTAAATTAAAAATTATTCTTCGGATATTCGGTCGGCCAGCACCCATTGGGAAAGGCCGCCGTTTCGCGTCCCGCCGCTGGCATTTTTCATCTCTTGATAAATTTTATGGGCGATTTGCGCCACAGCTTCTTCGCCAAAATCTTTGGGCTCGCAAACAATCTTCTTTTTCAGATAGGGTTTTAACATCATTTCGCGGATGATGCCGCTCTTCTCAATGTAGTTGGTATAAAAATCGCCACGCGCAAACTCCTCTTTCTCCAGTAATAATCGGTGGAACGGAACCGTGGTCGCCACGCCGTCAATCACGGTTTCGGACAGCGCGCGCTTTAGCTTGGTGATCGCCGCCGGCCGGTCCTTGCCGTAGGCAATCACCTTGGCCAGCAAAGAATCAAAAAACGGATAGATTTCCTGGCCATCCTGCAAAAAGCTGTGCACAAACACCCCCTGCCCTTGCGGCGGAATGTATTTTGCCACCGTTCCCGGCGCGGGCACAAAATTTTTGTGCGGATCTTCGGCGTTGACGCGCACTTCAATGGCCCAGCCGTTTTGGTAAACGCTTTCTTGGCTAAAAGATANNACCGGATGCTCCACCTGAATGCGGGGATTGACTTCCATAAAATAGAAATTTTTGTCGTCATCCAGCAAAAACTCCACGGTCGCGGCGCCCTCATAGCGCAGATGCTCGGCGATCTTAACCGCCCACGCGCCCATTTTGGCGCGCAAATCGGCGTCCAGTGCCGAAGAGGGCGATTCTTCCACCAGCTTTTGGAAGCGACGCTGGATGGAACATTCGCGCTCCCCCAAATGCACCGCCTTTTTGCCGTCGCCCAAAATCTGGAATTCAATGTGCTTTACCCGCGGCAGATATTTTTCCAAAAAGAAATCAACATCGTCAAACGCGCCCGCCATCTGCCGCTGAGCGCCCAAAGACAACATCATCATTTCTTCATAGTTCATCTGTCCGTTGACCACGCGAATGCCCATTCCGCCGCCGCCGCGCTGGGCTTTGATGATGAACGGCGGTTTTATCCTTTGCGCCCACTTGATCAAGTCTTTTTTGTTTTTGATGGAATTGTCCGACGCCGGCACCGTGGGCGCGCCAATCTTTCTGGCAATTTTCTTGGCCTCAATCTTGTCTTCAAACGCGCGCAATGTCCGCCAACCCGGTCCGATGAATTTAATCCGGCTTTTTTCGCACATCAAAGAAAACCGCCAATTCTCGGCCAAAAAACCGTAGCCCGGATGAATCGCGTCAACTTTCGCCCCCTTGGCGAGGGCGATGATTTTTTCTTTGTCCAGATAACCCGCCGGCCCGTCCTTTTCCAAATAATAAAACTCGTCGGCAAGGGACGTTTCCAAAAAGTTTTTTTCCATTCCCGGGCGCGGGCACAACGCCACGGTTCCGATGCCCATCTCGCGGCAAGTGCGGATGATCCGCAGGGCGATCTCTCCCCGGTTGGCAATCAATATCTTTTTGATCTGCGGCATAAGTCTCAATTTTTAATCTGGGCGGCAAGGCGGCGCACCTCATCTTCAATTTTTTTTGACACATCGGCGCAAAGCCCGTGGTAGGCTTGGGAATGCTTGTCCAATTTGGCGGCGATTTCGCGTTCTTTGGGAAAATCCAGCGGCTGGCCGACATTGACGCGGACGATCTTTTTGATCTTTATCTTCCCGTGCGGCGGCAATATCTCGCGCGTGCCCAAAAACGCCGCCGGCAGGATCGGCGCGCCGCTTTCCAAATGCAACATCGCCGCGCCGGGCTTAAACCGGCGCATCACGCCGTCATAAGCGCGCCCGCCCTCGGGATAAACGATCAGCCGGTAGCCGCCTTCAATCATCGCCACCGCCTTGGCAATCGCCCGCTTTTTTGATTCGTCGCTTTTGCGGTCAATCGGAATGGTGCTGGCCCACCAGTAAATCAACCGCCGCCAAATGGCATTGACGCCGGTGTTGTATTGATCGGTCTGCCCGATGAAAACAAATTTTTTGGGCGCGCAAAGATAACCGCTCACGAACCAGTCGGCATGGCTCAGATGGTTGGAAACCAAAATGAAACCGCCTTTCGGAATGTTCTCCCGCCCGGAGATCTCTTTGATCATCCATTTTTCAATCGGTTTGCCCAATATCATTTTTGAAATTGTCGCGACAAAAGAATTCATGTTTCAATTTAAAAACTAAGAATGAAAAATTAAAAACGAAAGTTAAAAGTTTTAAATTACTTTGAATTACGAAACCGTTAAATTTAAATGATTTTCAGAGGGTCTAACCCTCTGACTCAGAGGGTTAGACCCTCTGAAAATACAAAGCGTTTCGTAATTTAAAGAAATTATTGGAATTTTTCGGTTTTTAATTTTAGATTGTCGTTTTTACTTTTTAGATCTCAATTTTAAATTTGGCTGGCGAGGCGGCGGACTTCGCCTTCCACGCTTTGGGCAACGGTCTCGCAAAGGCGCAAATACGCTTCGGACCCGGGCTCCATATTTTTCGCCGCCGCCAGCTCTTTGGGAAATTCCCGCGGTTTGCCGATGATAATTCTGGCCGAACGGTTCAATTTCATTTTTTTCCCCGGCGGCATCATTTCATAGGTGCCGACCATCGCCACCGGCAGGATCGGCGCGCCGGTTTGCAGATAAATTTTGCCCACGCCCCGCTTGAAAGTTTTCAGCTGGCCGTCGCGCGACCGCGTTCCCTCGGGAAACATAAACAAATTATAGCCTTTTTTGACGAATTCAACCGCTTTGGCGGCGGCACGGGCGCGCGAGGAGGAATCATTGCGGTCAACGCGGATCGTTTCCCCCGTCCAGTACATCAGATCACGCAACGCGCCGGCAATCCCCCCGATTTTGTCCACCTGCCCGATAAAAGTGTATTTGCGCGGCACGCACAGATAACAGCCGATCAGCCAATCCAAATGGCTCACATGGTTTGACGCCAGAATATAATTCTTTTTTTTGGAAAAATTTTCCTTGCCGCGGATCTCTTTGACCAAAAACAGTCTGAAGAACCAGCCCATCAGCACCCAACAAACAAATGATACCGGGCGTTTCATCGTTATTGCATCAGCGCCGCGGCATTGTCCAAAATTTCCTTGGCGGCGCCGACAATCTCATCAATAATTTCCTGGCAAGTTTTGATTTCTTTGACGCTTCCCGCGCAGGTGCCACACAGCAACGCCGACAAATCGGCGTTGGCGCCGCCTTTGTTGCCGGCGAAACGCTCGGACTTGATCTCTTCGGGAAACGGATTTTTCGCTTCAATTTTGCGCACCGATTCCACAAATTTGTTTTTGATCATCCGCACCGGATGGCCGGTGAAACGCGCCACCACCGCAATGTCTTCATCGGTCGCCTTGATCACCGCCTGTTTGTAGCTTTCGTGTATTTGGCACTCGGCCGCGGCCAAAAACCGCGTGCCGATCTGCACGCCGGAGGCGCCCAAAACCAGCGCCGCCGCCATCGCGCGCCCGTCGCAAATGCCGCCTGCGGCGATCACCGGAATGTTTTTCACCGCCGCGGCCGCCTGCGGCACCAAACATATCGTGGTGCTCTCCCCGATGTGCCCTCCCGATTCCAGCCCCTCCACCACCACCGCGTCGGCGCCGGCCTGTTCCATTTTCACCGCCAGACGCGCGTAAGGAACCACCGGGATCACTTTCACGCCCGCTCCCTTTAAATAGGGCATCACCGGCACCGGATTGCCGCCGCCGGTCCACACCGCCGCCGGCTTCTCTCTCACGATCACTTCCATCAGTTTGGCGGCATTGGGATTTTGCATCAACAGATTGACTCCGAAAGGCTTGTCGGTGAGCGCTTTGGTTTTCTTGATCTCTTCGGCCAGCCATTCCGAAGACGCGAAGCCCGAACCGATCACGCCGATTCCCCCGGCATTGGAAACCGCCGCGGCCAGCACCGCTTCCGAAACTCCGGCCATCCCGCCCTGAATGACGGGATACTTGATATTCAAAAGTTTGGTGAGTTTATTGTTTTGAAACATGTTTGCTAATAATTCCCAAATTTCCAATTTCCAATGACCAATAAATTTCAGAATGCCATAATTTAAAAATTGGACATTTTGTCATTTGGTCATTTATTGCCCGCCAGAGGCGGGTGCGCCACTGGCGCAGAAATTGGATATTGGAAATTGGTCATTCCATTTCAAATGGTTAATGGTTCTTTACCCAAAATACCATTGGCCTCATCGACCAGTTCTTCAATCAGCTTCTTGACCGTGGTGATTTCTTTGACCCGCCACACATTCGCCCCCGCGAACACCAGTCCGTTGTCCAGATCGCCCCGGCGCGCCGCTTCCAAGGCCTTTAAAATGCAATAACTTTTGTCACACACCGGCCCAATACATCCCTTGCACTCCTCGGGAAGCGCCTTGGGCGCGGTACCGGCCACCACTTTGTCCACGAACGGCGTGCGCACCGCCCGCCCGGGCAGTCCCACGGGCGAACCGATGATCACCACATCCTCTTTGGCGGCGTTGATGTGCGCTTGCTTGAACTTGATATTGGCGTCGCATTCTTCGGTGGAAACAAAACGCGTCGCCATTTGCACCCCCGCCGCGCCGGCGCGCAACATTTCAACGATATCCGCGCCGGTAAATATCCCGCCCGCAGCGATCAGCGGCAGGTTAATGCCGGACTCTTTGATTTCTTTGAGAATGTCAATTGTTTTGCGGAACGGCTTGTTGTGGGGAAACCCCAGATGACCGCCGGCGTCCGCGCCCTCAACCACAATCGCCGTGGCACCGGCGTCCTTGGCTTTTTGCGCGACCTTGACCGAAGAAGTAATGGAAAACATCGGCGTATTGTATTTTTTCGCCATTTCAAAAGTGTCCAGGCGGAACCCCGCGCCCTGAACCACCAAATCAACCCCTTCTTCCAACGCCGCGGTAAGCAATTCTTCAAACCGGCCGATCACCCCCATAATGTTGACGCCGATCACCCCGTCCGGTCCGGCAATCGCGCGGGCTTGGCGGATTTCGCTTTTGACTTCTTCGCCGCCCATCATTCCCGAGATCGCCACAATTCCCACGCCGCCGTTTTTGGCAACATTGCCGGCCAGGTTGTGCAAAGACACGCGCACCGCCATTCCACCCTGGATGATGGGATACTTGGCGGTTTTGCCGCCAATCACAAGCGGCGGCAATGAAAAATACTCTTTGCGCGCCGCCGCCGTTGCCGCCGTCGCCGGTTTCAAAAATTTTTCTTTCATTTCGGATTTATCCATCACCGCCACCGAAAACCGGACTTCGCATTTCAACGCGCCGCCCACCGACGCTTCGCCGGTGAAATTGGCGATTTTTCCGTCGTAAAATCCCAACAGCTGGACCCGGTATTTGATTCTGTCTCCGGGCAGAATCGGCGCCAAAAATTGCGCCCCGCGGACTTGATAGGCCAAAAGGTGTTTGTTTTTGTGGTCTTTGCCAATCTTTTCGCGCAACAGCAAGGTGCCGGTTTGCGCGATGCCCTCCACCACCAAAACTCCCGGCATGATCGGAAAATCAACGAAATGCCCGGCAAAAAAATCGTCCCGCGGCGAAGTTTGCTTGTAGCCCACGATCGTGTCGCGCTCAATCTTTTCAATTTCGTC
>DIWQ01000005.1:0-1027 GCA_002423555.1 Patescibacteria group bacterium UBA6102 | reverse complement strand
CCGGCGATTAAAGCCACAGGCCGCCGTCAACATTCAAAACCGCGCCGGTGATAAAGCTTGCCTCATCCGACGCCAAAAACGCGATCGCGGCGGCCACTTCTTCGGGTTTGCCGGTGCGCGTCAGCGATGTGAGCTTTTTTACCATCGCTTTCACTTCCTCGGGCATCGCCTCGGTCATTTTGGACTCAATAAATCCAGGCGCCACCGCATTAACCCGCACGCCGAATTTGCCGACTTCTTTTGACAAAGTTTTGGTGAAGCCGATAATGCCGGCCTTGGCCGCGGTATAATTCGTTTGGCCGAAATTACCCCGCAGTCCGGAAAACGACGACATGCTCACAATGTTCCCCCGGCGGGTGATAATCATCGGCAACGCCGCTTTGGAACAATTGAACACGCTGGTGAGGTTGACATCAATCACTTTTTGCCATTCCTCAACCGTCATTTTCGCCAAGGTGCGGTCCTTGGCGATGCCGGCGTTGTTCACCAAAACATCCAATTGGCCGAAAGATTCCTGAACGCCTTGCATCATTTTCTCCACTTCGTCAAATTTGGAAACATCGGCCATGAAATATTTTGCTTCGGGTGCGCCCGCCGCCTTGGCTTCCTCCACCGCGGTTTTCAAATTTTCTTCGGCAAAGGAAATATCATTGAACGCGATCTTGGCCCCGCGTGCCGCGAAAGTCATGGCAATCGCCTTGCCAATCCCCTGCGACGAACCCGTAATCAAGACCACCTTGTCATTAAAATTTTTTTCCATTAAAAATTAATTTTTAATTTAAAATTTGAAATTTTTAAACAAGGTCTAATTTTAAAATTTTTAAATTGAAAATTATTTAAAAATTAAAAATTAAAAATTAAAAATTTTAAAAGATTTCCGCTTGATATTGAACTTCTCTAATACTCCGGCCCGCGATCGGAATACCGCCCGCGGGAATGTCTTTGACAATTTCGGGCATTTTAAACGATTGTGCGATCTCGTTGAAAACCCGATCCAAATTAGCCGGCGATTTTGACGCCAGCGCCA
>DIWQ01000027.1:12842-20878 GCA_002423555.1 Patescibacteria group bacterium UBA6102 | reverse complement strand
CCGATATTGCGCCGCAGGCGGTTTAAATTTCCCTGCCCCAACCGGTAAATGTTTTGATCGTTAAACAAAATACTGCCCCGCGTGGGCTTTTCTTCGGCCAGCGCCAGCCGAAAAAGCGTGGTCTTGCCCGCGCCGGACCGGCCCACCACGGAAACGAATTCCCCAGGTTCCACGGCAAAAGAAATGCTTTCCAGCGCCACGATCCTTTTGATTCCCGCGCCCCGCGTTTCGTAGATTTTGGTAATGTCGTTGAATCGTATCACAATTTTAAATGAAAAATTTAAAAATCAAAATTCAAAATGACAATTCAAAATGCAAAACCGGCAAATTTTAAAATTTAACATTTTTTAATTTTACACTGTCATTTTGATTTTTGATTTTTGCATTTTTAATTTAGTTTGATTTCCGCCTCAATAAATTCGTCCAGTTCCCCGTCCAAAACTTTGTCCGTTTGCGAAGTCTCCACTCCGGTGCGCGTGTCCTTCACCAGCCGGTAGGGATCAAGCACGTAATTGCGGATTTGATTTCCCCAGCTGGCCGAAACCCGGTCGCCCTTTATTTTCGCCAATTCGTTTTCGCGCGATTCCTGCATCAAATGAAAAAGTTTCATTTTGAGAATTTCCATCGCCTGATCCTTGTTCTGCCCTTGCAAGCGCTCGGTTTGGCAGGAAGCGGAAACACCGGTGGGAATGTGCGTGACGCGCACTGCCGATTCCCGCTTGTTCACATATTGGCCGCCGGGCCCGGAGGCGCGGTAGAAATCAATCCTTACATCTTCGGGGCGCAGGACAATCCCGTTCAAATCGTTTTTGGAAAATTCCGGAAACACCTCCACCAGCGCAAACGAAGTCTGCCGCAAATTTTTGGCGTTGAAAGGAGATTTGCGCACCAAGCGATGGACGCCGTTTTCTTTTTTCAAATAACCGTATGCCCGCGGGCCGCGAATATGCAGGGAAACTTCCTTGTAACCGATCCGCCCGTCGTTGACGCCATCGCCGAAAGATTCGTCAATCACCGCGGCCTTGAATCCCTGCCGCTGGCAATAGCGCGAATACATCCGCAGAAGCATCGCGCCCCAATCTTGCGCGTCCTGCCCGCCCGCGCCCGAATGGATGGTCAGAATGGCATTCTGCCGGTCATATTTGCCCGACAGAAAGGCCAATTCCTCTTTCTTTTCAATCTTTTCGGCCGCCAAGTCAATATCCTCTTCGCCGCCGGCCTCTTCCAGCAGATCCAGCTCCGTTTCCAGATCCTCCAACTCTCCGATATTCTTTTTCAAGTCCGCCAATTCTTCGGAAATCGCCGCGGCTTGTTCGGGAACTCCCCAAAAATCCGGCCGCGCGGCAAGCTCATCCAACTCCTTTATTTTCTCTTTTTTGGCGGCAATGTCAAAGGCGGTCCATCAAAAGATGGAGCTTATCCCGCAATCCCCGGATTTTTTCGTTTGAATCGGCCATATTCACACTTACTGTTTACCACATAAATTTCCAAAAGTGAAGCCGCATTGTTTGGTCATTGATATATTGATAACTGATAATTTATTATTTATCATTGCCGATTTGCCGAAAACTGGAAACCGACCGGCCAAAAGCCGAGAAAACAACCCAAAGGGTTGTTTTTGCGCATCAATGAGCCGAGAAGAGGCTTCGAACCTCCGACCTGCGGTTTACGATACCGCCGCTCTGCCAACTGAGCTATCTCGGCGAAGAATAGTTTGTGAGCCAATGAAAAAACACGGACACAAATTCATTAACGCAAGGGAATTTTAGCACAAAATATAAAAAAGAAAAGAGGCGCCGGGCGGCGGCGTTTAAAAAAACAGGCCCTGAAAATGGCGCGTTGAGAGGAAAGAGTTTTTAAAAACAACGCGCCATTTTCGGAGCCTGATTGCCTTGCCATATGTTTCAGCGGCGGTTTGGGAAGTCCTTCAATGAATTATAAAAATTAAGGACTGTGCCCAAACCGCCGCTGGAATTTTCGCTTTTGAAAAGCCCGGCAAAATGATGAAGACGATGGGCGGCATCCGGCGCGATATTGGTAGATATACTCGCCGGGCTTAACCCGACGGACCGCGTTGGTGGCTCCAATCTGAGGGATAATCCCGGAGATCAGCGGCCGCGCAATCCGTAACTCTTTCCTCTTCATCATTCTGCCAAGCTTGAAATGTACTTTATCCTTACACCCACACCATAGCATACTTCCCTCAATTTGTCAAGCCCGCGGGCACTACCAAATAGTATTATAACCCAGCCCAAAAACCCTAGAAAACCGCGATTACATAGAGAGTCTAAAGTTTAAAATCAAAACAATCAAAGAATTACAAACCGCCTCAAATTAATATTTCACAAGATAAGATTAATCAAGTTCTTACCATTAATAAATAAAAAAGGCTGGCAAATTCAGCCAAAAACCTTTCGCAACTCGTTTAAGAATCTCTTAACAAATACTATTTTCTACCGGATAGTACCTGTTTCAGGCGGTTGTCCTAACGCTTCCTCTAACATTTCTTGGGTTTTAGCAATAGCTTGAAAATGTTCATTGTTCAATAAAAGCAAAACACTCATTCCATGGCGAGTAATTGAATATTTTTTTAATCTTTGATTCCCTCTCGCAGTAATCATGTAATGTCCTATCAGACTAATTAAAGCATGATTGACTGCCCCTGTTTCCAATTCACTCGCGCCACGTATCTCGCCAAATGTTATACCAGCATTAGCCCCAACGGCCTTAAGAACTTCTATTCTATCGGGATTTTTAAACAATCCGATAGTTTCACATACCTTTGACGTTCTAATCGTCTTTTCATCCATATCAACCAACTACTCCTTACGCGAATAGCGATATAATTCCACTACTTTATTTTAATGTGCTGTCCTCACACCCTTGCCATTATTTCTATACTTTCCCCAAAATTTTGTCAATTGCAAGTCCAAAAAGTAGCGAGGCGAGGCGGTTTTCACGCGGACGGATATTGGCGGTCGCTTTCCCGCGCCGCGGCGTTTTGAGAAGATTCCTCGCTGTCGGCGATTCTCTTGCCGGGCAATCCCAGCGCCAAAAAAAATCCGCCGGCGATCAAACTCAAAATCATCGCCGCTTCAAACTGGCCGGCGGACAACAGACTGTTTTTGTGCGCCATTATCCCCAATCCCAAACCGATCAGCACGCCGCCCAAAATCGTGAAAACAAATTTAACAAAAGTATTCATAAATTCATTGTAAATTGAAAACTAAAAATTGAAAACTGCATCAGCGTTTTTTGGCGAAGTCGCAAATACTTTTGTATTCGCACCACGCGCACGCCCATCCGGGTTTGGCGCGAAAATCGCTCTTCACGATTTTTTCAATGATGCCGGCAATCTTGTCGCGCTGTTCCACGATTTCCGGCCCGCCGGGCGAAAACGACAAGGGGCGGGCTTCGTTTAGATACCAATAGGTGAGTTTTTCGGAATCCAAATCAAAAACTTCCTTGGCGGCGATTTGATAGATCATCAATTGCATTTTGTCCTCCGGACGCAAGCGGTCTTTGGCGGTGCCGGTTTTATAGTCAATGATTTCCACTCCTTTTTCACTCTCGTCAATGCGGTCAATTTTGCCGGTAATGGCATGGCCGTTGATCTTTAGGTTGAAATCCCGTTCCAGCGCCAGTTCGCCGCCGATGCGGGCGATTTGGGGACGCCGCGCGGAAAAATCGTGCCAAAAATTCTTCAATGACGCCAATCCCTGCCGATAATAGGTTTCTTTTTCATCTTTGCCGTCATACCACTCGTCAATCCAATTTCTTTTATAAATTTCCGCAAGCGTCGCGAAATTTCCTTTTTTACCGCCGGTTTCCCGCAAAAATTCATAGAGCGTGTTGTGCATTGTTTTGCCATAGGAAAAAAATGACTTGCCGCGCGACGGCACCCGCAAAACATGGGCGAATTTGTATTGCAGAGGACATTTTTCAAACGTCGCCAACTGAGTGAAGGAAAAATGCCCCGGCAAATTACCGCGCGGCGCGCGGCGGCCGTTGCCCGCCACGCGCACCATTTTCACTTCTTCGGGACAAACATCTCCGTTATAGCCCATTTCATGCAGAAATCGCGAGATTTTTTTGGGACGCGCCCCGCCATAATCGCCCGCCGAGGCGAAATAGAGCCCCTTTTTCGCCCGAGTCATCGCAACGTAAAAAAGCCGCCGTTCTTCTTCCAAATGGGCGTTGTTTGCCGCCGGAGCGTCTTTTTCCAGCGCCGCGGGAATTTCAATTTCATCGCCGCGCTCAATGGTGGGAAATTTGCGATCCACCAAATCCACGATAAACACATAATCAAATTCCAGCCCTTTGGCGGCGTGCGCGGTCATTATTTGCACCGCGTCGGGCATCCTGATGGGATCAAAATTCAATTTCCCCTCCTCGCCCGATTCAATTTCCATCGTTATCTGATCAATAAAATTTTTCAGCCCCGCGTCAAGGTTGGCGGCTTCAAAATCTTTGATACGGGCGAAAAATTGGCCGATAAAATCAATCTCTTCGCGCGCGTCCCGCCGCGCCAGCCATTCCAAATAGCCCGAATCCTCCAAAAACGCCAGCGTGATTTCGGAAACATTTTTTTGCCGGGCGATTTTGCCATGCGATTCCAGCAGTGCCGCCAGCTTTTCCGCGCCCGCCCGGCCGGATGCGGTCAATTGCGATCTCATTTCCTGATCAAACAACGCTTCGTAAATTGAGCATGATTTTTTATAGCTGTGCTGGCTGATTTTGGCAACGTCTCCGCCCGGAATCATCAAAAACGGAAAATTGAGAATGCGCCACAAGGCCAAATCATCATGATAATTGTTTAAAAATTGCAAATAGGAAATCACGTCCAACACCGCCGGCTTGGAATAGAGTCCTTTGAGAGCGGCAAAGCGCGCCGGAATTCCCGATCTTTGGCACGCCCGCGCGAAAAGCGCGGCGCTTTCGTTGGCACGCGCCAAAATCGCAAAATTGCCGAACTCCGCTTCGGGATTGTTTTTGGCAATTTCAATGATTTTGTTGGCGACTCCCTGCGTTTGCTGTTCGGCGTTTTTGAAATGAAGATGGTCAATCTCTCCCGCGCATCGCGTTTCGCTTGCCAACCGTTTGTCAATTTTTGCCGCACATTCCAACCGATTGGGATTGTTCGCCTGAATGAAGCGATATGACAGATCAAGAATGTTCTGGCAAGAGCGGTAATTGCGGGTGAGCGGCACAATCCGGCATTCGGGGAAATCCCGCTGGAACTGCAAGATATTGGCAAACGACGCGCCCCGCCAGCGGTAGATCGCCTGATCGTCATCGGCGCAAACCGTCAGATTGTTTTTCGGTTTTGCCAGGAGTTTCACCAAATCATATTGAATCCAATTGGTGTCCTGAAACTCGTCCACCAAGATATATTTGAACTGCCGGCGGTATTTTTCCAGAATCGCGGGCCGCTTTTCAAACAGCGCCGCGGCATAGACCAGCAAATCGCCAAAGTCCAGCAAATTGTTTTCCAGCAAAAGTTTTTGATAAACCGCGTAGGCGCGGGCAATCTCGCGCGCTTTTTCTTTTTCTTCTTGCGCGGTTTTGGCATATTCGGCATAATCCGCCGGAGAAATATTTTGGTCTTTGCAACGGGAAAAATGGGTTAACAACGCGTGAATGAATTTGGCGGGATTGCCCAGCGGCTTGTAATATTTCAGCTTGAAGCGATCCAGATTTTTGCGCGCCAACAGCCACGCCGCGGTTTGATCCGCCACTTTGAAATTCCCGGGAACGCCGATATCCAGCGCGTGGCGGCGCAAAATCCGCTCGCAAAACGCGTGAAACGTCAAAATCCATGCGTCGGCATAGGCAAGCGACAACAACTCATCCACGCGGTCCTCCATTTCGCCAGCGGCTTTGTCGGTGAACGTTAGCGCCAAAATCTCGTCGGGTTTGGCATCTCCGCTTTCAATCAAATGCGCGATGCGATAAGTGATCGCTCGCGTCTTTCCGGTGCCCGCCCCCGCCACGATCAACAACGGCCCGTCTTTATGCTCCACCGCCTGCCGTTGCTCCTTATTCAGTTTTGTCAAATCCAGCACCATCTTATTTTTAATCCCAATTCCGCATTTTACCGCAAAATCGCCAAAAACAAAAACGCGGGCAAATAATTATTTGCCCCTACGAAATACAACAACCGCATTTGTAGGGGCGAATGATCATTCGCCCGTATTTTATTCTCGCGTTTCGCGACGCAACGCTTCATTGTTTGTTATGGATTTCCTCTTCCTTCTGCGTCCAATCCTTGTATTTTTCTTCCACGATGTCTTTTTCTTTTTTTATCCGTTGGTGTTTTTCTTCCAGCGCCGCCGGAATTGGCCGTTTTTGCTTCGTGTAATAGTCGTAAATCGCTTCGGCAAGCGCATCGGCCGCCAGCACCGAGCAATGAAGTTTGATCGGCGGCAAGCCGCCCAAACTTTGCACGATCTCCCGCTTGTCAATGGCGATCGCCTCTTCCAGAGTTTTGCCTTTCGCCAAATCCGTGATCGCGCTGGAAGTGGCAATCGCCGCCACACAGCCGAAAGTTTCAAATTTAATATCTTTGATGATGTCTTTTTTGTCCTTGTTTTTGGCAACTTTGATATACAGCCACATTACGTCACCGCATATTAAGTTACCGACTTTGCCGACGCCGTCGGGGTTTTTGATTTTGCCGTAGTTATGCGGTTTGGAAAAATGCTCCATCACGCCGGCGGTATAAGGGCCGCTGGCGGCGGTCCTGCCTTTGGGACACACGCCGCATTTTGGTTGGCAAGTTATCGTTTTTTTTGGTCTCTTGAACATAATTATTGTTTTGATTTCAATTGATTTTAAACGGTGATAATTCGCGCAGTCGCTGAATGATTCCGGGCAGAATTTTCAACACGTAATTTATGTCGCTTTCTTTTGTCCCGCGGCCGATGGTCAGACGCAATGATCCATGGGCTTCCTGCGGCGCCAGACCGATGGCGGTGAGCACGTGGCTGGCGGTCAATTTGGCCGATGAGCAGGCCGAGCCGGTGGACGCGGCAATGCCGTTGACATCCAATTGGACAATCATTGATTCCCCTTCCACAAAATCGAAACGGACATTGGCATTGTTGGGCAGTCGTTTTTGCGGGTGGCCGTTTAAATATGAATGGGGAATGGTTTTGAGAATTTGCGCGATCAATTTGTCGCGCATTTTGGTCTGCCGCGACGCCTCCTTGGCCATTTCCTTTTTGGCCATCAGCCCCGCCTGGGCAAAGCCGTAGATCGCCGGCACATTGACGGTGGACGATCGCATCCCCGATTCCTGTCCGCCGCCGTGCAAAATCGGCTCAATCTTCACACCTTGGCGAACATACAGGCACGCCGCCCCCTTGGGACCGTAAATTTTTTGGGAACTGGCGGTCAAAAGATCAACATTCATCGCCGCAACATCAATGGGAATTTTGCCGAATGATTGCGCCGCGTCGGTGTGGAACCAAGCTCCTCTTTGGCGGCAAATCTTGCCGATTTCTTCAATCGGCTCAATCGTGCCGATTTCGTTGTTGGCGTGCATCACCGACACCAGCACCGTGTCAGAACGAATGGCCGCGGCGACATCCCCGGGATTTACCAATCCGTATTTGTCAACTTCAAGGCGCGTCACTTCAAACCCTTGCCGCTCCAGCCACGCCGCGCTTTCCATCACGCACGCGTGCTCAATCGGCGAAATGATCAAATGTTTTCCTTTTTGGCGATTGGCAAACATCACGCCCTTGATCGCCAGATTATTGCTTTCCGTGGCCGAGCCGGTGAAAATTATTTCTTCGGGCTTGGCATTGATCACCGACGCAATCTCCGCGCGGCTCTGTTCCAAAACCTCGCGCGCCTGCCGCCCGAATGAATGAAACGACATTGAATTGGCAAAAATTTCCGGCAACACAGCGGCGATTTTTTTGGCAACGCGCCCGTCCACCGGCGTAGCCGCGCCATAGTCCATATATATCCGCCGAGGCCCAAGATTGCGCAAAACTTTTTTCTTTTTTGAAACGATGATTTTGGCCATA
>DIWQ01000027.1:0-12731 GCA_002423555.1 Patescibacteria group bacterium UBA6102 | reverse complement strand
GCGGCCCATAACATATCCGCCGCGCACGCCTTTTTTTGCCGCCACCAAGCCCGCTTTCAAGAGTTTGGCAAAAACTTTTTCCAAATAATCATTGGGCATTTTCCCCCTGATCGCAATCTCGCGCACCGAAACGGCGCGGTTGTCTTTTGAATTTTGCGCCAAATAAGCCATCGCCCGCAAACCATATTGCACCTTCTTGGAAATTTTCATATATTAGACCTACTGATTAAATATTTCCTACTGCAATTTCCATATTTCGGCTACGCCAAACTCGTCAGTCGTCGGCAGACTTAAGCCAAGTATGCCTCCTTCTTCCTCATTCGGCTCGCGCGAAATCTGAAAATTTCGTTACAAAAATATTTAATCAGTAGGTCTATTATAAAACCGACTGCTAGTGTCGGCTTTATATTAGCAAGCCCCCGCCCACCTGTCAAATCCCTCACCCGCCCCCCGCAATTATTTGGTCGTTGAAAGATAAAAAAACCGCAGAAAAGTTTATTTATTCAACTTCTTTTTGCGGTAATGCCGGCGACGGCACGGCATATAAACTGATTTGGCCATAGCGATCGTGATCTTCATTAATCAAACCTCTCAAAGATTTCACGACCTTAACCAGCTCATCTTCCCTCCCACTCAAGACAACTTCCCGCCGCTCCTGTACTGACAGTATCTTCAAAATATAGGTGACGGTGTAGCGAAATATACCCTCGGAAAGCAAAATATCGCCTCCGAGCGAAATTACATCCACCCCATCCCAACATTTGATTGGCAGCTCGTAACCGATACAATCATATTCTTTATAAATATCCTCTCCTCCGCCGACCATAATTATCGTTGAACCGCCGAATCTCGGTCCGCGCTTTTCTATTTTCAGAAATTTAAAAAAATCACTTAACCTAATCCGACCTTGCGGTCCGATTAGGATTATGGCATCGAAACTCCGGTGCAATGATTGATTTTTCATAAACTCTTCTCCTTCTAACAAATCTTTTTTAGCATGCTCTACCAATCTGCTCATTCCAAAACCTCCTTTCCTTATTATTTTCAAACATGGTAAACGCCAAGTACTTGCAAACCTTATAGCACAATTTGCTTTTTTATCAAGCACTATCACACTTATTAAATATCAACACTAAATGACACATTTATTAACAATGCATAAAAAAGGCCTTATGAGCCTAAAAGTCGCATGCGTAGATAATTACCTCTTTCTTTGTTTATTTATACATCATTGCGCTTTTTTATTTAACTATCAGGATGTCCCGGAGTAGCTTATTCCAAATTAAGGTAGTATTTTCTTTTTTGCTCGTCAAAGCGTTCAATGGCATAGCGCAGGGTGGTGCGAGACATAATCCGATAGTGCCGGCGCAAAAAATCTTCTTCAATTTTTTGGCCGCAATTTTTGCCGATCTCGCGCAACATCCAGCCGACGGATTTGCGGATCAAATCTTCTTTGTCGCTGATTAAAATTTCGGCGATTTTAAGCGCCATTGCGGCATCGCCGTTTTTGATGAACAGGAATACCGCCAGCATTGCGATCCGCCGCTCCCACAGGTTTTTTGATTCGGCCAAATTAAGCAAAATATTTTTGTCTTTGTCCTCCAAGTACGCGCCGATAATTTTTGGCGCCGACAAATCCACCAAATCCCAATTGTTGATGTGTTTTGTATTCGCCAAATATAAATCAAAAATTTCTTTTTTTTGAATATCATCGCCCTTTTCAAATTTTTCCACCAATATCAACAACGCCGCCAATCGTTCTTCGTGGATTTTGTCATGCAAAATAATTTCGGCTTCCTTGATTGAAATTTCGCGCCAATATTTTTTGATTATCGCCCTTGTTTGCGGCACGGCCACTCCCAAAAATATGTCGCCCTCGGCATATTCGCCCTTACCGGTCTTGAAAAACCTTTGCAGTATTTTCGCTTTTTGGGGATTGGCCCCTTGGCACAAATCCTCGCGCAAATTTCCCAACGCGTTTGAGTTTTTATTTTTCATTTTCCAAAAGATTAACCAGAGTTTTGATATTTCTTTTCGCGTGGCCGCGGCCCATTTTTTCAATCTCGCGCAGGCGGGTGAAATCAAATATCTTGAAAGAATCAATTTTGGGTTTGAACAGAAAATCGCAACTCCGGGCCTCATAACGGTTCAATTGCTTGTCAAAAATATCAAAGGTGCGCCATAAAATCGCCAGTTTCCCCATTTTGGCGACTTCTTTGCGATCAATCTCGCTGATGGAATAAATTGAAGAACCGATGACAAAATCCGCCCCCATCCGGCGGACGTCTTCGGCGGGCAAATTGCAAGTCACGCCGCCGTCAAAATAATAGTCGCGGCCGATCTTTTTAATCGGTGACAAGGCCGGATAAGCCGACGACGCCATCACCGCGGCCACCGGATCTCCCCGGGAAATCATTTCTTTCCGGCCGGTGGCGATATTGGTCGCAACGCCGGCAAAATTCATTTCCAAATCGGCAAAACTGCGGCCGGCAATTCTTTTTTCCAGCAATGATTCCACCAGCTCGCGAATCCGGCGCGGGCCGCCGATGAGCAGATATTCTTTTTTTTGAAAAATTTTGGAACCGGCGAGTTCGTCAAAAAAATCGTGCAACGCTTTCGTGCCGCCGGCGGCATATATCAAACCGATAATCGCACCCGACGACACGCCGCAAACACAGTCGGGGTTCACTCCCGCTTTTTCAATTTCCTCAATGATGCCGATGTGCGCCGCGCCCAGCGCACCGCCCCCGGAAAGCGCCAAACCAATTTTTTTTCCGTTAAACATAAGGAAATTACCAATTATTAATTATTAATTACGGTTTTATTTTAGCATAATATTGACTCTTTCGGGCAAAAGGTATAGATAATCAATTGTGCCTACCGATTGGTAGGTAAATGTCACGAAAAAAATATGAAAGGAAAAACCGATCGGCGGCAAGAAATTGTCCAAGCGGCCAAAAGCCTTTTCTCCAAAAAGGGCTATTCTTCAACTTCCATGGACGAAATCGCCGAAAAAGTCGGCATTACCAAGGCGTCGCTCTATTATTTTTTTGAAAGCAAAGAACGAATATTCGCGGAAATCATTGAAGAAGTCCTTGCCGAAATCAGAAATTACATGGCCATGGAATTGAAAATTTGCAAAGAACATTCCCGGCCGCTGGCGGAAATGATTGACCGCACCATTTCCATTTGCTTGAAAAACGGCATCGTAATCCGATCGGTTGACGTGAAAATGGCCGATATCCATCCGATAATCTTTGAAAAGATACTGCCGGCCTTGGCCGAGGCCAAAAAAAATTTGCGCCAAACGCTGGCTTGCCACGGCGTCGCCCAAAGCGAATTGGCCGCCGAAGTGCTGGTGAATTCGGTCCATGCTTACGTATTGCAGCGCAAGCACGGCATTAAAATCGCCTCGCAAAAAGAATACAGTCAATATCTGGCGTCGCTGTTCGCGAAGTGAATTGCCGGCGGGCGGAATATGCCAATCATTTTTTTCAAATAACAAAAATTAATTCCAATCAATTTTATGATTTCCATCAAAAAGCATAAGTTTGGATTCCTGTTCGCCGTTCTTGTCATTGCCCTGGTATCGGCGGCAATCGGCAACCAAATGAAAAACGGCGCGCAGAGCCAAACCGAAGAATCAATCCCCGCGGTGAAGCTAATCGCCGTCGGAGATTTTCGGGAACAAAAAACCGTGCGGGTGGAAGGCGGCACCGTCCAATCGCTTGATCAGGCGGATTTGAAAAGCCAAATCTCCGCACAAATCACCGCGATTAACGTCAAACTCGGCGATCAAGTTCAGGCCGGACAAATCATCATGCAATTGCAAAACGGCGACATAAGCGCGCAGTTGGAGCAGGCGCGGGCGCGGCTTGACGAATTGAAAAAAGGCGCGCGCGACGAAGAATTGAATCTTGCCCGAACCGCCAACAACGAAGCCAAAGCCGCGTTGGTGAATTCCATAAAAGATGCCTACGCGAAATCCGATGACGCGATCCACAATCATATTGATAAGTTTTTCACCAACCCGCGCGGGAAAAATATCCGATTTTCCATCATCCTGAACGTCGGCGGAAGCCAAGTGAGTTTCTATCCTTCGGATTCGGATTTGGGACAGCGCGTCGCGGATAGAAAATATAAAATTGAAACGATGCTTGACGAATGGAAAGATCTGCTGGCCGGCGCCGACGCGGCGGCGGATGACGCCGACATTGAAAACATCTTGGCGGTTTCCAAAAAAAATCTGCAGGAAGAGATTGATTTCGCCAATGAAATGGCGCCGCTGGTAAACAGTCTTTCCAGCGACAATTCAACTTATAAAACCATCATTGACGGCTATAAAACCGAATTTTCGGCCGCGCGTAGCGCCATCAACGGATCGCTGGCATCCCTGCAAGGCACGCTTACCGCCCGGGAAACCGCCCGGCAGACTTTGGAATTGAAGCTCGCCGGCGCGAGCCCCGAGCAACTGCGGCAAGCCCAAGCCGCCGTTGACGCGCTTGAATCAACGCTGGCTAAAACTTCAATCGTTTCCCCCATTTCGGGGCAAATTTCTTACATCAACGGGCGCGTCGGCGAGTTGGCCGGCGGCGGCAGTTTGGTCGCCGGCGTGGTTAATCCCGGCGCCCTGCAAATAAAAGCCTATGTTTCCGAAAACGATTTGCGCGAGATTGCGGAAGGCGCGGCGGTAAAGATTGACGGCGGCGGCACGGGAATTCTGCAAACAATTTCGCCGGCGGCGGACAGCCAAACAAAAAAATCCGAAATCAATGTTCTGATCGCAAAACCCGGAAACGCGCCGATCATCGTGGGACAAACCGTGGGATTTGAAATCGCCGCCAAAGGCGGCGCCGATCCAAACGCCTATCTTTTGCCGATTGAGGCGATCCAATTCACCGCCAACGGCAATTATGTTTTGGCAGTCGGTGCCGAAAGCGCGCTGGAACGAATTTCGGTAACCACCGGCGACATTGTGGGTGAAAAAATCTATGTTGTCCAAGGCCTTGACGGCGATGCCAAAATCATCTCATCCACTCGCGGATTGAAAAGCGGCGACATCATCAAAGTTGAAAATTGAACAAAAAAATTCCGTCAGGAATTTTACCTTAATTTTACATTTTGATTTTTACATTTTTAATTTTAGTTTTTAGTCTATGGAATCCAAACCTTCTTTTGATCAACTCTATCTGAACCGGCTGAAATTCAAACCGGAGCTGAAAAAAATGTGGCTCAGTTTTTTTGTCTACCGCTTTCGGGTGATTGTTTTGATGATCGCGTTAATCACCGCCTGGGGAATTTATTCGTTTACGAAACTGCCGCGCGAATCCAACCCCGAAGTCAAAATCCCGATTGCCGTGGTAAGCACGGTTTTTCCCGGCGCCGCGCCGGCCGATATTGAAGAATTGGTAACCAAAAAAATAGAAACCAAAATCGCGGGAATTTCGGGCATTGACACTGTCACTTCTCATTCGTCAAATTCAATTTCCAGCGTCGTGGTGCAGTTTGACGCCGATCTTGACGTTGACGATTCCGTCCGCAAGGTTCGCGACGCGTTGGGTAACATTAAAAACGAACTGCCCGAAGACGCGGGCGATCCGGTAGTGGGCGAAGTATCGCTGGACGACACGCCGATACTCAGCGTTGCCTTGAGCGGCGATTATAACGGCTTCACGCTATATGATTACGCCAAAGACATAAAAGACGAACTGGAAAAAATCCCCGGCGTGCGCGAAGTGAGCATTGCCGGCGGCGACCGGCGGGAAATTGAAATTAATTATTCTCCCGAAAAATTGAATTATTACGGCATCACCCTGCCTCAAGCTAACAACGCCGTCGCGGCCGCCAACATCAGCGTTCCTTCGGGTAATTTTGAAGGTTCGGTTTATGTTTATCCGGTGCGCACCGACGGCCGGATATACGACGCCCGGCAATTGCAGGAATTGCCCGTTGGCACGGCCGGCGGCACACCGGTTTTTTTGAAAGATGTCGCGGTGGTGGAAGAAACCTCCATTGAAAAAACGAAAATCTCGCGCATTGCTTCAAACGGGCAACCGCCGAGCGACGCGGTAACCTTGAGCATCGTCAAGCGCACCGGCGGCAACATCATTGACACCGTCGCTCAAGCAAAAAACGTTTTAAACGATTTCACCCGGGAAATTCCCGGTTTGAAATATGACACCACCTACGATCAGGCAAAATACATTCAGGAAGACTTTGACCAATTGACGCACGATTTTGTTTTGACGCTGTTTTTGGTGATGGGCGTGCTTTTTCTGTTGATCGGATTAAAAGAAGCCTTGGTCGCGGGATTGGCGATTCCGCTGGTGTTTTTCATCACCTTCGGCATAATGGACGCCGCCGGAATCACCCTCAACTTCCTGTCGCTGTTTTCCCTGCTTTTGTCGCTGGGGCTGATCGTTGACGACGCCATTGTCGTGGTCTCGGCCACCAAACAATATATGCGCACCGGCAAATTCACGCCCGAAGAAGCGGTGCTTCTGGTGTTGAACGATTTCAAAGTGGTGCTTACAACCACGACCCTCACCACCGTTTGGGCGTTTTTGCCGCTCCTGTTCTCTTCGGGAATTATGGGACAGTTTCTGAAATCCGTGCCCATCACGATTTCGGTAACCCTGCTGGCAAGCCTGGCGATCGCGCTTATGGTCAACCACCCGCTGGCGGCGATTCTGGAGCGCGTCCGCCTGACAAAAAATTTCTTTTTCCTTTATTGCGCGGCGCTTGCCGGATTGGCGGCAATCCTGCTTTTCCAAAACAACGTCTTCGCGCAATTCGGCGGCGCGATAATCCTTCTTGCCGCCGGATTGATGGTCTATTGGTATGAAAAAGGCGGCAAGAACGCGCTGGAAAACAACCAGCGGCTGATGCGGCACGAGGCTGAAGACGACGAAGCGGTCAAACAAAAAATGCGCGGCTTGGAAACGCGGGAAAACGCCGGCCTTTCGCACCGCCTGCTCCACGGCATCATTGACTTGGGCGCCACCCTTCCTCTCTATGAAAAATATCTTTCCCCCTTGATTGACAGCAAAAAATCGCGGCGGCGGTTTTTTGGCGGTATCGTCGCGCTTTTTGTCGCCGCAACGGCTCTGCCCGCCGTCGGAATCTTGAAATCCGAATTCTTTCCGGCCGATGATTTCGGCTATATGTACATCAACATTGAAACTCCGACCGGCTACCGGCTGGCCCAAACCGACGCAATCACCGAAAAAATTGAAGAAAAGCTTTTGCAATACGAAGAAATTGACAATTTCTCCACGACTGTCGGTGGCGCGGTTTCTCTTTATTCCACCGGCGGATCGGGCGGCGGCAGTTCAAACAAGGCTTCCATCACCATCAATCTGGTTGAAAAAAACCGGCGCGAATTAAAATCATATGAGCTGGAAGAAATCTTGCGCCGCGAATTTGCCGGCGTTCCGGATGCCAAAGTCACCGTGGTTTCCCTGCGCGGCGGCCCGCCGGCCGGCTCCGCCTTTCAGGCGGAAATTTCCGGATCGGATTTGGATGAATTGAAAAAAATCGCCGATGACCTGCAACCCGCGCTCCAATCAATTCCGGAAGTCGTCAATGTTTCAACTTCGCTCAAAGAGTCGGTGCCGCAATACACTTTCAATCTTGACCATGCCAAACTGGCGCAAAACAATTTGACCGCCGCTTATGTCGGTTCGGTTTTGCGCGCCGCGATTTCCGGCGTTGAAACCACCTCAATCCTGCGCGACAACGAAGACGTTAAAGTAATCGCACGATTTGACCCCGCGTCCATTCCCGATTTGGCGGCGATACAAAATCTGCAAATCGCCAACGGCGGCGGCAAGTCGATTTATCTAAAAGACGTTTCAAAAATATCGCTGGACCCTTCGGTGGAAAGCATAATGCGCGTTGATCAAAAGCGCACCGTCAATTTGACCGGCGACATCACCGCCAAAACCACCTCCGACACAGTGCTGTCCGAATTCAAAAAGAAAACCGCGTCATACGATCTTCCCGAAGGCTATGAGATATCCTACGGCGGTGCCAATGAGACCAACGCCGAATCGGTGCAATCAATCATCGCGGCGATGGGAGTTGCATTTATTCTGATCGTGGCCACGATGGTGATTCAATTCAACTCATTTATCAAGGCCGCAATCGTGCTGATCACGATGCCGCTGGCGCTGATCGGCGTGTTCTTCGGCCTCACGTTGTTTGGTATCCCGTTGAGTTTCCCGGGCCTGATCGGCATTCTGGCGCTGTTCGGCATCGTGGTGAAAAACGCCATCATCCTGATTGACAAAATCAGCCTGAATCTCAACAACGGCATTGCTTTTCGCGATGCAATCATTGACGCGGGAAAATCCCGTTTTGAAGCGATTTTCATCACTTCGTTTTGCACCATCATCGGCATCATCCCGATCACGCTTTCGTCAACGACATGGCAAGCGCTGGGCGCGGCCATTATCTGCGGCCTGTCGGTATCATCGTTTTTTACCCTTTTTATGGTGCCCGCGCTTTTTGCCGCTTTCTTCAATCCCGAAAAAAACGCGCCGGCTTGACCGGCGCGTTTTGAATTTTCAGCACTCGCTTTTGTATTCTTTCCTTTCGGCATACTCCTGCCGTTTGCCCGCGTTCCATTGCCCCACCGGCCGCAGATAGCCGCAGACCCGCGAATAAACCTCGCAGGGCCGGTAATCCGCCAGCCGCGGGCTGGCATCGTAGCAGGCCCGACATTTGAAAACTTCATACTCCTTGCCGTCTTCGTCTTTATAGGCCAGCAAGACGCCGTTTTTGATCTCGTTGCCGTCAAGTTCAATCAACGCCTGACAATCATGGCACTTTTGATCAAGATCCATAATTTTTTAAACTCAAATACCAAAATCAAGCGCCAAAACAAATCCAAAGCTCAAATTTCAAATATCAAATCGCAAATTATCTTGAAATTTTGATTTTGGATTTATTTTGACATTTGTCATTTGGATTTTGACATTAATTTTTTGTGTTTTCATTCTATCCGCCCCACAACGCCTGTCAAGCCACCATATTTTTCCCGCCAAAACGCCGCGCCAAATTATAAAATAAAAAGGAGGAGCCGCTAAAAAAATCAGCGAACTCCTCATTTATCTACCGACGCGGATATTGCGTCGGGATATTCGCACCAGACAACTGCTCTTCCCGGATAACAGCTCCGGGAAGAATAGCAATGACGAGCGATAGCAGAGCAGAACGATAGAAATTCTGATGCATCGTTCCAAATACGTTTATTTTTTCACCTCCTCTTATAACTTCACTCCCTCCTTAGGAGCGCTATGGTGCCATCATACAAAAATTATCAAAAAAATCAACTCTCTGTATGTATGCAATTTTCAAAGGGTCTAACCATCTGAAAATCCTCCGCAAAACTACCGCACCGGCTTGGGATCGCTCACCCCGCCCTCCTCGCAGCTGTAGAGGATAATATCTCCACCTTCGCCCGACCAGAGCCAATAGCGGCCGACGGGAAGATCAAGAATACCGTAATCCGTATTGTTAAATTCGAGCCTCTTTAATACATTGGTTGTTATGCCAGTTATTGCATCATATGTTGGAGGAGTTGCAGTGTAGCCGACAAAGATTTCCGCCGAACTAAACGGAGGTATCCATCCTCCTCCTGAAAATATGCGTGGCTTTACATATATTGTTCCGCCTGCAGTTGTAAATTCGGCAGTTTTTCCATTTAGGAATGATGGCGATCCCAACTCCACCGAACTCGCCGGTTCACAGGACAAAGTTTTCACCCCGTTTTTGTCCAACAATTTCTGGTTTTGCGATTTTTGATAATCAACGTAAGCGCTCAATCCAGCGAAAAATATCGTCGGCAGGACTTTAATCATAAAGAAGGCGACAATTATAATTGAAACAATAATAATTGATATCCTCTTGATTTTGTTTCGTTTAGTTGTATCCATAATTATTTTATTAATAGCTCCAGCTCAGTTTGCCATTGTTGGTATTAAACTTGAGCAGTTTTAACCCGGAATGGGTTTTCAGATTGAATTTTTTGTTTTTGTATTCCGCGATCCTGGTTTTGTTGTTGGCATATATCGCCACAACAAATGAACCGTCGTTTAGTTTGGCTTGCTGGAGCAGGAATTTCAGAGTATTGCTTTGGGGAAGATTGGCGGGAACCGGAGGCAAGGATTGCAATCCTCTCAGGATTGCCGGGATCTTTGGGGTATATCCGTAGAACCAGGCAAAGCCAATCCGGTTTGATGACAGATTGACGGTGGTGTCGTTGTGAGAGATGCTTTTTAACTGAGCGCGCAATGATTGTTTGCGATTTTTTTCATTGAAAACAAGCTTGGTGGTATTCCCTGCCTGATCGGTGGCGGTAACCACGCCGTTTTGGTCGGTGATGGCGATGTTGTCCGGGCCGGAGATATTATCCGTGGCGGTAAATACCAAGTCCTTCTTGGTTTGGTCAAAGTTGAATGTTAATTCCGGCGAAATATTGTCAGTAATTACATCTATGGTCTGAACTACTTCCTTGCCGGTGATCCGGCTTTTGGCGGTGATATTGATTTCTTCCTGGTTTAATACCGGAATTTCAACAAAGATACCGCCGGCTTCGTCGGGAGTTCTGGTTTTAAAAGTCATTCCCATATAGTTAATGTCTATCTTTTCGGGTTCCGCGGTTCCGTCGTTGGGAATAAAACCGGTCAGATAAATACCATAACTGGAATTGGCGGTGGGATTGCCCGGATAATTGACAAGGAATTGTTTGGTGAGCCCCACTCCGTTGGCGGCCTGGCCTTCAATGGAAATTGTATGAACTCCGGGGCCCACATCGGGAAGAATTATGTTGGCATCAACAATGCCGTCGCTGTCGGCGGTTGCCGTCGCTATTTTTTGCGTTACCGAAGCAATCATTATATCTGCCGTGGAATTAGGTGCAAAACCGGGGATGTATAAATGTATTAAATTCCCCGGAATTCTATCAATCGGTTTGTTACCAATTTGATTGCCGTCAACGGCACTTTTTATTATCGGTCCGGTTGGCGGCAGACAGGCACCAGGCGGAATATTGTAATAAGCAGATTCAACATTGCACGCAATTAATTTATGGCCATCCATATTGGGATGAAACAATCCTTGGAAGCGATCATAGCTAAGATTCGGGTCTTGTTGGGGAGGTAATTCGGTTAAGTTGGTTTGGATTATTCTTGTTTGAGCCGGGGTCATCAAATACCCCACCCACTGGTCAAAAGCAATCTTCGCATTGGATAAATCCAAAGCGGCTTTGGTATTGTTACCAAGCCCCAACGAGAGCTTAAATTCATTGTAATGCGATGATATTTTGCCCAATAATGATTTTGATTGCTCGTCATCGTTAAGCAAGCGATTTGCCTCGGCTTCCAGATTAACCTTTTCAATACCGTTCACTAAAATTTGCGCAGAATCTGACGGGCAAAGCGCATTGGCACCAAAACCAGTTTGAATGTTGACTAATTCCAATCGGTCATTACCCAGCGCACGAACATCATTAACCGCTTTGCTGATTTTTTCATTTATCAATTTAGTTTTTTTGCGCAAGTAATCCAGGTCAGTTTTACGAATACCGCCACACAATTCCGAGTCAATCAAATAATCTGCAACTGGCATAATATTGGGATAATTCAACTGCATTATTTTCGCCCGGTCAAAAGTTTCCAGTAATTTATTTTGCGCCCAAACTTCCTGATCGTAGAGCTTATTGATGGCATCATCGATATGATAATTCAATTTATCAATATTTTCACAATTAGCCAGTCCGTTGGCGATAATTCTTACTTCTCCGGGCGCATTCTTGATTATTTTATTCAGCAAGCTGGAAGTCACGCAAGCTTTGGCGAGTTCCGCAAATCCGGCATCGTTGCCGCCCATGCCGACGGTAACCAGATCCACATCAGCGGGAGTCAGGCCGGCGGCGCTCAATTTGTCCAGCGCCTGTTGCAACTGTGAGTTGGGCGCGATTTGGTTGCCGGCCACATCGCCCACCACCGGCGGGCGTGGGCCGGTTTCAATCTTGGCGCCGCTACAAGTAAGGTCAATTAAAACAATATCATCATCGCTCAATTCAGGATGGAATTTGTTTTTGTTAATCTTGGCGTAGTTTTGCAGGGCGCGATGGCAGGAATCGTTACCGGGAACCAACGTGTCGGTATATGTGCCTTGCTCATACGCTTCGTTTAAATATTGGACTGAATTTTGGATGGAATTCCCCGCACCTTCTCCGGATTGGTAGGAATCTCCCAGCGCCACATAGACGAATTTGTCGGTAAAGTTCGGCGCGGGATCAAAGAATTCTTCGGGCGGGGCGACCAGATTGATGGTTATTCTTTCGTCGGCGCGGCAGATTGCCACTTCGTCGGACAAGCGCAAGTCGGCTTCCGACGCGTCAAAAAAATCTTCCGGCGGAGTTACCAAATCAATCACCTCCCTTGCATCGGCATGGCAAATTGCCATCTCATCGGGCAAAAGAAACGGAGGGTTGCCAACGGCAAAAAAATCCGCGGGCGGAGACACCAGATCAATCGTGGTTGTCGCATCCGCGTCTTCAATGATAATCTCGGGCAACTCCTGCGCCCAAGAATAGGCGAATAAAGAAAACGCGACCGGCAAGAATACAAACAACTGTAAGCATCGCTTCATATTCCATTGATTAAATTAAACCAGATTAAAAATTAAAATTTGGAGTTTGGCAAATCCTGACAAATTTTGCG
>DIWQ01000037.1 GCA_002423555.1 Patescibacteria group bacterium UBA6102 | reverse complement strand
CTTTGCCAACCAAAACCCTTGCCAAATTCGGGTTTATAAAATCCAGTTTCCAGTCCGTGACTTTTTATTTCAACGGCAACATAATTAAGATTATTAATCGCACTCATTAATTTTTTTCGCAGCCGATCCGAAATTTTTGCCGCTTCGTCAACGCTCGTTTGCGCGGGCAAAACAATATCCAAATCTGCAGTGATCGCCGCTCCTTTTTTTTGGGTTTTCAGTCCGGCGATTTCAATGTTTTCCCTTGCAACAATTTCTCTGATATTCTTTTCAATTTTCGAACCGGCAGAAGCATCCAGCAACGAATCAACCGCCTCTCTGCCCAACGAAAATGATTCTTTGATAATATATAACCCGATGATAATCGCCAATAACGGATCCGCCCAAGGAAAAGCTCCGGCCAACAGCAATCCGGCAAACACGCCCAGCGAAGAAAAAATATCCACTCGCGAATGGATGCCGTCGGCCAGCAAACTCACCGAATTTTCTTTTTTGCCGAAATGGATTTTCAAGCGCGCCATTACCTCATTGACCGCCGCCGATATCGCCATCGCCGCCAGCGCCAATCCGCCCATTTCAATTGACTTTGGCGCCGCAATTTCTCCCCAAGCGCCATAAATAATCCCCGCGCCCGTGACAAAAAGAATCAAAGTGATCGCCGCGCCCGCCAATACCTCGGCCTTATAATAGCCGTAGGGATGCCTCTCATCTACCGGCTTTGCCGAAATTTTAATGCCCAAAAACGCAATCCCCGAGGAAAAAACATCGGCTAACGAATGAAAGCCGTCGGCCAGCACCGCCGCCGATCCAGAGATTGCGCCGGCGATGACTTTGGCGGCCGCCAAAAAGATATTGGCCGCCACCGATATCAGCGCGATTTTTTCCTTCATCGATTGAAGTTATTTATCTTTATTTTCGTTAATTGTTTTTATCAATTCTTCTTTTTCAATTTCCCCGTAAAGCCGCGCGATTTCCTTACCATCCTTATCAAGGAAAATAAAAGTGGGGATGGTGGCAATATTGTGTTCCTCAAAGGATTTTTTGTCTTGTTCAAACTCAAAATATTGAGTTTCAAGCTCGGGCATTTCGCCCTCAATTTCTTTCCAGCGCGGACGCATCACCGCGCAACCGGCACAATTAACAGAACCAAATTTTAATATTTTCATGATTTTTAATGGCTTAATGGTTAATTAACTTGACGGCAAACATTATCGCGATCCCCAGCAGGAACACCAAAAACGCGCCCACGGATTTTTTCAAAACTCTTTCTTTGCGGATTTCGGGCATCAAATCCGAAGCGGCGATATAAATAAAGCCGCCCGCGGCAAACGGCAAAAGATACGGGATGATATTTTCCACCGCAAAAGACAAAAAGTATCCCGCAACCCCGCCGGCCACCACCATCAGCGCGATGGCGTAATTTGTCGCCAGCGCCTTCATTTTGCCGAAACCCGCGTGAATCAACACTCCGAAATCGCCGATTTCCTGCGGGATTTCGTGCAGAGCGATTGCCAAGGTCGTGGCCACGCCCAAACCGGGGTTAACCAAAAACGCGGCGGCAATCACCATCCCGTCAATGAAATTATGCACCGAATCGCCGATCAGGTTCATATAGCCGAAAGTGTGGATCGCGCAATTTTCTTTGTGGCAATGGCGCCAAAACAGCAATTTTTCCATAAAAAAGAAAAACACGAACGCCGCCAGCACGATGGAATAAAGCTCGTCGGCCGGAATCTTTTCATCCGCTTCGGGCAATAAATGCAAAAACGCGCCGCCGGTGAGCGCCCCGGCGGAAAGCGATACCAAAAATATCGTGATTTTGTCCAGCGTTTCTTTCTTGAAATACAAAAACATCACCGCCGCCCAGACGCACAAACTAATGGAAAAAGTCGCCAGAATAATCGCCAACAATGTCGCCATATTGTAATAGTTTATAATTGATGGTTATAGAATATCCCCAAAATTCGTTTTAATCAACACAACGCCCCTTTGAAAACAAAGGGGCGTTATTTTGCTACCGCAATCATTTCTCGCTCTTCAGCGCGGCGATCTCTTCTTTCACCGCCTTCAATTCTTCTTCCAACATTTCCGCTTCGTCTTCCAGCGCCGCCATTTCATTTCTGGGAGAAATGAATCTCCGGCGGCCAAATCCCATTCCGCATCCAAACCCATAACCGCCGCCCCTGCCATAACCGCCGCCGCAAGGGCCCATTCCCCTGCCGGTGCGCGCGCCTTGGCCCATCGGGCCGGTTCCGTCAAATCTCGGCATAGTCTTTAATTTGAAATTTTTTTTGGAAATTCCAAATTGATTAACATTTTCACATTCCGACCTTTATTTTTGCCCTTCTATTTTGAATATATATTCATAACAACATCTTGTCAAGCTCTCGCGTCTTCATTCGCATTTGTAGGGGCGAATGATTATTCGCCCTGAATTTATACTAAATACGGGCAAATGATTATTTGCCCCTACGAAACTAAAATTCAAATTCCCAGGTTAGGTTGAGAGACCAGATCTTCGGGGTTTTTAACAATCTCGCCGCGCCTGAAGGCAAAATGCCCCGCCGCTCCGGCCGCAAATAATAGCAATCACTTTCTTGCTCCGATTTTAAATGATTCCACGCCTTTCAAGTATTTTGCGAACATATAAAAATGGGGCAAGGCAATGCTTAGACAAAAAATTGTCACGATCGCAATATCAGCATCGTAACTTTTGAATATCAACATTCCCAATAACGTAAGCAACATTCCATAACCAATTCTAATAATGATATTTATCGCAACCAATTGCGACAATCTATCATTATTGTTTGCCAGCCGCAAAATGATTAACAGGATCATTAATGGATAAATAATCAAACCAACGACGAATAATGGTTCGTCAAAAAAATTAACAAATAGCAATGCCAAGCCAAACACCAGCAAAATTAAACTTGCCTGATAATTTTTATTTTTGTTTTTTTCAAAAAAATCTTTCACGCCGGTTTTGGCCAGAAAAAAAGCGGCCAGCGTTAAAATCATAATAAAATCATCAGTTTTTATTTCTCGGAAAACTGCCAATGCTCCGATAAGATAAGGAATTATCACGTAATTTGCCGTCAAATAAAACGGGGCGATATTGCTTGAAGATAATTTCAATTGCGGCAACGCATAAGCGGTATTCATAATAAATATTAAAAAAAGAAGTGCCCCAATTCCTTTTCCCAAAAAAAATCCGGTGGTAGCTCCCACCAAAAACAATAGAATTGATAGCAGGTATTTTCTATTTTTTACGCCCAATGCACTGATTTCCGCACAAAGAAAAACCGGCGCCAAACAAAAAAACGGCGGCCTTATCAGATTGTCGCCGTTGCCAATCGCGCCAAAAAGCATGAATAAAGCCGAAATCAACGCAGACTGAATTCTTCCTGCCGTCCTCATTTAACTGTCTTAAATGTCCAAATGCTTGCAAGAGTATTGATATAAACAACCCAAATCACGTTATAGGCAACCGCCAAACAAACCATGATCCAGAAAAAACTTGCCAACAAAGAAGCATTTTTTAAATTAATTGCTTCCCTTTTGATTTCATGGAACGTTGCAATACAAACTATAAGGGCGGCCGCGATAAAGATTGCAAACCACTCCACCAAATTAGAGCCAACATTAAAAATATCAAAAAGATATATGTGAAAAAAGAAGACTGGTAAAAGGGCGTGGTAAAAAATATCACGAATATCTGTTAAAAACGCATAATGAATATCAAGGTATCCGGCCAACACAATGCCATAAAATAATAAAATTCCCAGCGGAAGGGCAAAAACTCTGATTAAATTTTCAACTTTTGCGCCAAATTTTAGATTTGATATCGACTTAATCTCAAGTTTATGAGCTGAATAAATAGTGCTCAAAATGAATATGGTAAAAATAATCGCGCCAGCGGCAACAAACAAATTTTCCGAACCGTTATTTGGATCAAAACCGACCAAACCGGTGTGTATCTCTTGAAAATATAAAAGATATGGGGATAATATAAATTTTGCCAGCAAAAAAAATGAAATAAAGGCTAGCGTCAAAGCCAGCTTGATTTCATCTAATTTTATCATTCGGCCAACATATTTAAGAAAAAGAAAAGTGATGAAAATCAAAAACAGCCCCGTGATGGATAGTTGCAAAATTGTTGGCTTGCTTCCCTCCGCTAATTTCTCCGCTATATGTGGGAAAATAACCGCGGACGTTATACCAACAAACATGAAAATTCCCAATGCCAACCATAAAGTTGCCGCAATTGGAATTTTAATTTTAGGATGTATGTTTATGATTTTCATATAATGAATTAATTTTAATTTAACATTAAAATTCAAATACTTAAATTTGGTTTAGAAATTAAATCTTGCGGAGTAACAACCGCTTGATCGCGGCGAAAAGCAAAATACCCCGCCGCTCCGGCCATGGCCGCGTTATCCACCGACAGATCAACCGCCGGCGACAAAAATCTGATTTCCAATTCATCGGCCGCTTTTTGCATCGCCTGGCGCAACGCCAAATTCGCGCTCACCCCCCCGCCGATAATGATTGACCTGGCGGCAAATTCTTTTGCCGCGCGGGCGGTTTTGGAAACCAAAACTTCCACAATCGCCTGCTGGATTTCATAACTCATCGCTTGCAAATATTCCGGCATTTTCTTGGTTTTTTCGGTTTGCTTTTGGTGAAAATACAAAATTGCGGTTTTCAACCCCGAAAAACTGAAATTATAATTCTTTTGCCCCATCATCGGCCGCGGAAGCTTAACCGTCAGGGGTTCAACCCCTGTAAGTTTAACAGGGGTTGAACCCCTGTAAGTTTGGGCGAGTTTGGCGATTTCCGGGCCACCGGGATAGCCCAGCCCCAAAATCCGGGCGGCCTTGTCAAAACATTCGCCCGCCGCATCGTCAACGGTCTGCCCCAGCAGTTCATAATCGCCAATCGCGTTAGCCAAAAATAGCAAAGTGTGCCCGCCGGAAACCACCAGACAAACCGCGGGCAGATAATTTTTTGCGAATTCATCCTCGCCGATTCCCAAGGTTAGCAAATTCGCCAAAAAATGCGCTTCCAGATGATTGGCGCCCACCAGCGGAACATTATATTTTTTTGCCAATTCTTGCGCAAAATTAATTCCCGTCCACAAGCACGGATCCAGTCCCGGCCCCTGCGTTACCGCGATAAATTTTAATTTTGACAAATCAAACCCTTTGACCGCGTCTTCAAAAACTACGGGCAGATTTTTTTGGTGCTCGCGCTTAGCCAAAAACGGATAAACGCCGCCATAGCCGGCGTGCAATTCCGTTTGCGAAGAAACAACATTGGACAGCGCCTCAATCCTTTTGAGTCTGTCTTCTTCTTCCGTCGCGCGCATTAACGCGACCGCCGTGTCATCGCAAGAAGTCTCAATGGCCAAAAAATATGCTTCATTCATAAATGTCAAAATCAAAATGACAAATGACAAATAAAATCTAAAATCCAAATGTCAAATATCAAAACGGGATAAGGGAATTCAATTTGAAATTTGAGCTTTGGATTTAATTTGAAATTTGAGCTTTAACATTTTGATTTATTTTACCACTTCAAGGGCGAGATTTACCGCTCCGATCACCGGATCTCCGACAAACACAAAATCAA
Source organism: Patescibacteria group bacterium UBA6102 (assembly GCA_002423555.1). Classification (GTDB taxonomy): domain Bacteria; phylum Patescibacteriota; class Minisyncoccia; order Minisyncoccales; family UBA5738; genus UBA5738. The sequence goes on along the minus strand of DIWQ01000037.1, from coordinate 2,558 downwards.
ATTTCCCCGGATAATGCCGCTGAATTTCATCAGCCGCGGTGTCGGCCATCCAGCGCGACTTATATAACCCGCCGACAAGCACCAGCGGCACCTGCTCGTCAAATCGCAATTTTTGCGCCACCACCCGCACCGAAAGCGCGATTTCCTTGCCCGCTTGGATCAAAATTTCTTGCGCCACTTTATCTCCCTGATTAGCCGCTTCGTCGCACAAAACCACCAATTTCGGTAAATCCGATTTTGAATCCTGATAAACAAACTTCAACAACTTATTAATATCCTTGAATTTATATTTTTTAAACACCAAATCTGTCAAAATTGTTTTTTTCCCTCGGCCATCCAAATCTTCGGCCACGGCCTCCATCGCTTTGTTGCCGATCCATATTGCCGATCCCTTGCTCACCCAACCCTGATTATTGGCCAAGACCTCTTTTTTGTCGTTCCATCCATGAGTCGCGCTTCCCGTGCCGCAAATTGCCACAATGCCATCCTTGGTATAAGAACCGGCGCGAAAAGCGACCGATTGATCCGAACCGATAATTACCTTGCCTTTAAAAATCGTGGCGATCTTTTTCTGTTTTTTCAGCTCGCGGATTATCGCCGGCTTTTTATCCTTATATTCCTCTTCCATCGCTGGCAAGCCGATAAAAACGGAGGCGATTTTAATGTTTTTTCGCCGCTTTATCAGATCGTATATCGCCTTGGCGACATTTTCCGCCGCCAATTTTATGCCAAAATTGCGCACGCTTGACCCGCCCGAAACCGCCCGGGCAATAATCTTACCGTTCATATCCGCCAGCGCCGCGGCAGTCTTGGTTCCCCCCCCGTCCACCCCGATCACGAAATCATTAATCTTTAATTTTTTGTCTTTAACCATTTTATCATTTTTATAATTGATAATTTATCATTGATAATTGATAATTGAATTTACCATCATTCTACCACACCTCACCTCCGTATAAAAAAAGAAGGCGCAGGTAATGCTTATACTTGGCCCATTCAACTTGAAGAAAATGGGCAAATTATAAATTTAGATTTTATTAACGCTAACAATTAAAAATAATTCTAAATCTTTTAATTTTTTAACGCTAATTCCTTGCCCATTCAATGTTTCCAGTAAACTATCATACTGTTCCTTTGTCATTTTTAAAGTTGCCATTCTGTCATCTCTCCTAAAACAAAACACAACGCACGGATTATCTCCGTGGTTTTGTTCTGTTTTACACTATTTGCGTAGCATATTCTGCCCCAAAAGTCAAAGTTTTTGGTTGTCGTCCACATTGCGCGCCACCACCGCACCGGCGGCGATTTGGCAGTTTTTGCCGATGAAACGGGCCGGCAAAATGGTGGCGCGTGCGCCGATTTTTGAGTTTTGGCCCGCGATTGTTCCCAAGGCCTTCAAACCGGTGTCCACTTTGGCCAAAACTTTTACGCCGTCTTTTTCTTTTTTCACCCGCGCGGATATTTGCCCCCGATCCAGCCGCACATTGGCCGTGATCGCGCCCGCGCCAACCCGCACTCCCCGGTCCAGAATTGAATCGCCGATATATCCCGAATGGATATGGACATCGGGCTGGAAAATCGTGCGCGCCGCTTCGCACAGCGCGCCCACCATCGCGCCCGCTTCCAGATTGCAATTGTCGCGCACCACGCTGTTGTTGCCGATAACGGAATTGTCGCCGATATAGCACGGCCCCTTGATCACCGCCCCCTCGTAAATTTTAACATTTTCGCCGATATGGACATTACCCTCAATGGTCGCGTTTTTGGCAATCTGCGCCGATTTGGCAATTTGTTTTTTTGTTAAAAATTTGTCAAAAAGATATTTTTGCGCATCAAACAAATGCCACGGGTATTTCAATGAAACACTGGAATAATCTTTATCTAAAATTATAATTCGCGAATCATTTTCTTTGGCATAATGCGACATTGCCACTTCAAATTCTTCGTTTTGGTTGGCGCTTCCCAAAACTTTTTCAATATATCCAAAAATTTTATTATCCAGCAAATAAACTCCCGTCACTTTGATTTTTGACGGCTCCTTGCCTTCGGCCGGTTTTTCCATCACTTCCAAAACCTTGTCGCCGTCCAAGCGCGCGATGCCATAAAGCCAGGTTTTATCGGTCTCTTGTCCGGCCAGCACCATTTTGGCGCCGGTTTGCCGGCTTTTGTTCAGCATTTCGGCCGCGATTTCTTGGCAGTCAATCCGGCCGGCGTTCAACACGAAAAATTGGCCAGTGATATGCTCTTTGGCGCTCATTATCGCGTCGCCCATGCCTTTCGGTTCTTGCTGGATCGCGTATTTGATGTCTTTTAAATCAAATTCTTTCAATCCCTCTTCAACGTTCCGGCTCGCCCCTTGCACCACCACAATATCTTTCACGCCGATCCGACGCAAAGCGTCAATCGTATACCAAATCAGCGGCTTACCCATAATCCGCAACAAACTTTTGTGCGTTGAATTAAGCGGCCAGAACCGCGAAGACTCCCCCGCGGCCAATATCACTGCCTGCAATTGATTGTTTTTATCTGTCATTTATTATTTATCACTTATCACTTAT
>DIWQ01000034.1 GCA_002423555.1 Patescibacteria group bacterium UBA6102 | reverse complement strand
TTCCACTCTTTTTGCCAGGAAAACAAAAATCGGATTAAATCGTTGATTTTTTCAAATTGCAATCTTTTTTTATTTGAAAAATCGTTAAACGCAAATCCCAACACGAAGGGAGCGGTGATGATATGGTAAGAAGCAAGAACCAAAGCGCCAAAGTAAACAAACAAAAAAAACATCTTGCCGACCAGCGCGCCTCTGTGTTTTTTCAGAAATAGCTTCAAACTTGATAAAAATTGCAAACGGCGGTCAAGCATTTTAAAAGGCGTGAAACTGTGGCCGCCAACATGCCGGATTTCGGCTTCGGGAACAACATAAAGCCGGCCGCCGGCTTTTTTGACGCGAAAAGCCAGATCAACGTCTTCATACCAAATGTGGAAATCTTCATCAAAATAGCCGCCGATTTTATCAATTATTTCCCGCCTTACCAAGAGAGCGGCGCCGGGCGGTTGCTGAACTTCTTTCGCTTTTGAAAAATCCATATCTTCAAAAAAATTTTGGCGCAAGAATTTTGATTTTTTGGAAATTGCCATCAACGGAGTGTAAAAAAGCAACAATGAGATGACCGAAGGAAATTTGCGGTAAAAACCGTATTGGACAGTGCCGTCAAGATTGCAAAGCTTAGGACCAACGCCCCATACTTTTGGGTTATCTTCAAGGAACTTAACCATTGTATCAATGGAATCGGGCATTACAATCGTGTCGGGATTCAGAAACAGAATATATTTCCCCCGGCTGATTCGCGCGCCCTGGTTGTTGGCTTTTCCAAAGAAAAGATTTTCATTGTTCAGAATACGGATAACGCCGCCGAATTCCTCTTTTAACATTTTTTGGCTGCCATCGCGGGAATTGTTGTCAACGACGATAATTTCGTGAGACGATTTTATATTGGCGTTTTTTATTGATTCCAAACACTGGCGCAACAGTTGCCGCGCATTATGATTGACTATTACAATTGAAAGATTGGTTTTATCCATATTCCATCCATAGTTTATTAGACCTACTGCGTAAATATTTCCTACTGCAATTTCCATATTTCGGCTACGCCGAATTCGTCAATCGTCGGCATATTTAAGCCAATATGCCTCCTCACTCCTCATTCGGCTCGCACGAAATCTGAAAATTTCGTTGCGTAAATATTTACGCAGTAGGTCTATTTATGTTTTGAAAAATATCCGGGCAGATTCTTGATAATCGGCATTCTTTTTCTGAAACGATGAATAAAGCCGGCAATTTTTCCAAATCCCGTATTGCGAAAATATTCAATTTGGCGGTTTAAAGACGCGATCTCGTCATCATTATGTAAAACAACCAAATCGGAAATTGGTTCGGGCAGACAGCCGTCACTGGCAATGGCAACCAAATACATATTTTTGTCGGGAGGAATGGGCGAAAGCTTAACGTTCTCAAACCGGGCAGGTATGTGATCGCAAGCAAGATTTTTTTCGCCAAATACATAACTGCTCAAAATGCTGTGTTGATAATTGATTGAATGGTGACGGAAATTTTTTGACAATAAAGATATAAACTCAAAAGGAGTCAGTTCTTTTTTATGGAAGGTGTTGCCTTTGGGGAAAACCAGCACATTGGGGGTGGAGATAATCAACAAGCCGTCTTTTCTAAGAACTCTTTTGATTTCCCGCAAAAATTTCCCCTGATCGTCTAAATGTTCAATGGTTTCAAAAGAAACAACAATGTCAAAAATATCATCTTCAAAGGGAAGTTTGGCGGCATCGGCAAGGATAAATTTAATGCCGGATGTTTGATATTTTTCTTGTGAATATTTGATAGCTTCGCGGGAATTGTCAACGCCGACGATTTTTGCCGCTCCTTTGTTTAAAAGGTAGCGCGTGCCGTAGCCGGAACCGCTGGCAACATCCAAAACGTCTTTGGCGGCCACAAATTGGCCCGCGAAAAAATAGCGGGCCATATGCTCGGCATAGATCAAGTTTTCCCTATTGAATTCGGGGATCATGCGTTCGCCGGTAAATTTCATTTACAAGATTTTATACTCAAAGGTATCGGAATCGCCGGGATTATAGATGTTGTTTTGGGCGCTTACCAGATAAGCGATATTTTCGCCGTTGTTCACGACCGCGTGGGCAACGGGCGGAAAAATTGAAATCTGCAAAGGATTGTCGGGCCGGACGTCAATGATTTTTGTTTCTTTGGTTTTTGTATCTTGGAGATGGATTTGGACATTGTCGCCGATGACAAAAAACCATTCAATGCGTTTTGAGTGCCAGTGATTGCCGCGAATGGCGCCGGGGCAAAGCGAAGCAACATATATTTGCGCGATTTTTTGGCCGACTTCATTTTGCTTGAGCATCTCAACCAGCCAGCCGCGCGCGTCGCGATGAATCGCCAAATTCTGAAGATTGTATTTTAAAGATTGAGCCATACGGGATTTTTCAAAGTCCAATCAACGGTTTTTTTAACGGATTCTTCCAGATTGACCGGCGGCTCCCAACCCATCGCGGCCATTTTTTGCCCGGAAAGCGCGTATCTTTTGTCATGGCCGGGACGGGCTTTATGGTAATCAAGCCATTCAATCCGGGATTCGTCCAAATTCTTGCCCCGGACCGCCTGGGAAACCCAGTTGGCGATTTCCAAAACCGAACGCTCTTCGCCGACAATGTGATAAAACTCGCCGCTTTGTCCTTTGTCAAGCAGAAAAACGATTCCGTCGGCGACATTGCGGGCGTGAATCCAGCAGCGCGACGAAAGGTCGGCTTCACCCAAGCCGTGAAGCGTTATTTTTTTATCATCAATAATTGAGCGGATGACTTTGGGCAAAAATTTTTCCGGATGCTGGCGTTCGCCGATGATATTCATTGAACGGACCACAAAAACCGGCAAACCAAAAGCATGGGCAAAAGAATAAGCGATCATTTCCTCTCCGGCTTTGGCGGCCGAATAAGGATTGGAGGGCTTGAAGCGATCGTCTTCTTTATAATAAACCCCCTGCGGCGCGGGGCCGAAAACCTCGTCGGTGGAAAAAACGACGGTGCGGCAATGCGGTTGAAAATTTTTCAAATATTCCATTAAATTGGCGGTGCCCAAAACATTGGATTTAACAAAAGGAATGCTGTCTTCCAGGCTTTTATCAACGTGCGATTCGGCGGCAAAATGAATCATATAGTCCAGATCGCCGATCATATCGCGGGTGGTTTTGGAGATCGGCGAACACAGGTCATGCCAGATAAACCCAACCCGTTTAGCATCAAAATATTCGCTGTCGGTGATGCGATTCAAGTTCCCGGCATAATTCAGGGAGTCCAAAACAACAACCTTCCAATCGGTATTCTTGAGAAAATGTTCAACGCAGTGGTGGCCGACAAAACCCGCGCCGCCGGTGATTAAAATTTTTTTCATATTTTTTGATTAGGCATTGTAAAGAAATAAGTTCCTAAGATTGGTTGTCAGATTTGCCCCAGATTTCGCTTTTCCGACCAAGCAATATTTGAAGTGTAGCAACAGCTACATTGAAAATATTGCGACCGAGAAAAAGAGAAAGATGGGGCGAAGGTATAAGCAAGATTGAGAAGTTATTTCTTTACAATGCCTTAGCGTATATCCGGATTACTTTTTCGGGTTGGTCCATAATTTCAAGACCGCCGTTATTTATCCAGCCGACTTTATCGGAAAATTTTTCCACAATACCAAGATCGTGACTGACAAAAATAATCGTTTTGCCTTCCTTTTTAAAACGGGCAAAAAGATCAAAGCATTTTTGCTGGAAAATTTGATCCCCCACCGCCAAAACTTCATCAACAAGCAGGATGTCGGCATCGGCATGGGCGGCGATGGAGAAAGCAAGCCGGACCTCCATCCCAGTGGACAAATTTTTCACTTTTTGGTCAATATATTTTCCAAGCCGGGCGAAATCAACGATCGTGTCAAAAATACCGTTAATTTTATCGCGGGACAGGCCGAGAGTGGCGCCATAAAGATAGACGTTGTCCTTGACGCTTAAATCATACTGAAAACCGACGCCAAGCTCAAGGAAGGGAGCAATGGTGCCGCCAACCCGAATTTTGCCGGCGGTGGGCAAATAAACTTTTGAAATAAGCTTCAGCAAAGTGCTTTTGCCACTGCCGTTTGCACCGATAAAACTTATAAATTCGCCTTTTTTAACGGAAAAATCAATTTGGCGAAGCGCCCACAATTCTTCGTAGCTTTTGCTCTTGGCAACAAAAAAAAGATACTCTTTGAGGGTGTTTTTCTTTTCATGGGGAAGCTTGAATCTCTTTGAAATGTTTTGAAAACTGATAATTTCCATATAATAATCAGACTTCTTCGGCAAAAAACGGCGCCCGCCGGAAAAATAAGAAATAACCGGACGCGAGAAGAATAACTCCCGCGGCCAAAGTGTATAAAAAGGAACCAACGTCGGGAAATTGGTGGTTAATCAGCGCGAGCCGGGAGTTGTTGATAATGCCGGCCAGAGGGTTTGCCATGATAAGCGTGGTATATTTTTGGGGAACAATTTGTAAAATATAGGTTATCGGGGTCGCCCAAAAGCCGACTTGGAGCAATACCTGCCAAATATGAAAAAGATCGCGGAGTTTGGGATAGAGCGCGCTCAGAAAAAAAGCGACGCCCAAGGTTACAACACACAGTTGCAACAAATACAACAAAAAAAGGAGCATATTCAAATCAAAGGCGAGATCGGCGAAAAGATAAAAAATGCCGAATACGGCGAGATTGGATATGAGGACGACAAAGGAAACCGCCACAGAAGAAAAAACGATGATTTCGCGCGGGAAATAGATTTTCTTGATCAAGCCGCCTTTTTCAATAATTGAGGACATTGCGCCCGTGGTGGCTTCGGCAAAAAAATTCCATAAAATAATCCCCAGGAACAGATGGAACGGGTAATCGGGATAGTCAATGCGCAAAAATTTGGAAAAAACCACATAAAGCACGCCAAACATCATCAAAGGCTTGAGAAACGACCACAAGTATCCCAAATAAGATCCGTGGTAGCGAAGTTTAAAATCGGTGCGAATAAGTTCGGCGGCGAGATTGGCGCTTTGGTGAAAATTCATGGCAACGGGACCGTTAAGAAAGCTTCTGTCAGTATAACATATTTGGCCGATGTGATCCTCAAATATCTTCGGTTTTATGATTGGCGATGAAATAGTATTTGGCGGCTTCAATCAACCCCACGTTGGCAATGGCCAGCCCCACAATCACCAACCAGGAAGATGCCGGCAAAGGCACGGTGCCGAGCAATTGATTCAACACGGGAATATAAATCGCAGAAAGCAATCCCGCCAACCCGACAAACCACGCAACAATCAAAAGCTTGTTGTTGAAGATATTGATATGCCACAAATTTTTCCTCAAACTCTTACAGCAAAACACATAGAAAATGGAATCAATGGCCAGTCCGGCAAAAATCATCGTTTGAATATATTTTATATCATAATTCTTGCCGACGAGCCAAAGGAACAATCCCAAAAGCAACAGATCCGTGAGCAGTCCGACAATGAAGATAATCGCCTTCATTTCCCGCGTGAGCAAAGGGATGTCCAGCCCCTGCGGTTTATGGCTCATCAAATCTTTTTCTTTGGGCTCAAAAGCCAGCGCAACGTTGGGCAATCCGTCCTCTATCAGATTTATCCACAGAATTTGGACCGCGGTCACCGGTAAAGGAAGCCCCAACAACACGCTTGAGCCGATCAAAACTATTTCGGTGAAGCTGTCCGACAACAGATAGGTGACAATCTTGCGAATATTGTCCAAAATGGCCCGCCCTTCTTCCACCGCCGCCACGATAACGGAAAAATCGTCGGTGAGCAGGACGATATCGGCCACCTCCTTGGCCACTTCGGTTCCCGATCCCAGCGCCACTCCGATGTTGGCCTGTTTTAACGCGGGCGCGTCGTTGATCCCGTCGCCGGTCATGGCCACCACCTCCCCCCTTTTTTGCCAAGCTTCAATAATCCTTAACTTATGTTTCGGTTCCACCCGGGCATAGATTTGAATATCGCCGATTTTCTTGGCAAATTGCGCCTCCGACATTTTTTCCAAATCTTTGCCCTCCATTATGTTTTGGTTTCCGACATCAATGCCCAATTTCTTGGCGATCGCCTTCGCCGTCAAGCCGTGATCGCCCGTGATAATAATCGGCCTCATTCCCGCCCGATAACAGGTTTGTATCGCTTCCTTGGCTTCCTCGCGCACCGGGTCTTCCAAAAAAATCAACCCGATGAAAACCAAATCGGCAACCGATTTTTTAAAATCGTCGGCG
>DIWQ01000008.1 GCA_002423555.1 Patescibacteria group bacterium UBA6102 | reverse complement strand
CGCCGCAAGACGGGCGTTTCCGGATGATCGCCGCCGGGCGGCCGTTGGATGTTCGCGCTTCGGTGTCGCCGACATATTACGGCGAAAACGCGGTCCTGCGTTTGCTGGCCGAACAAACGGGAACATTCACATTGGAAAGCTTGGGATTTTCCGCGGTCAGTGCGCAAAAATTGCGGGCGGCGATTTGCAAACCCTACGGGATGATTTTGTGCACGGGTCCCACCGGATCGGGCAAGACCACCACTCTCTATGCCTTGCTCAAAAGTTTGAACACCCCGGAAGTTTCCATCATCACGGTGGAGGATCCGGTGGAATACGCGATTCCCGGAATTTGCCAAATCCAGACAAATTCGCGATCGGGGCTGACGTTCGCTTCCGGATTGCGCGGGCTTTTGCGCCAGGATCCCGACATTATCATGGTGGGAGAGATTCGCGACGCGGAAACCGCGGGGATCGCGATCAACGCCGCGCTCACGGGACATCTTTTGCTTTCCACTTTGCACACCAACGATGCGGCCGCGGCTTTGCCGCGGCTTTTGGATATGAAGGCCGAAGGCTATCTGATCGCTTCCACGGTCAATGTCGTGATCGCGCAAAGGCTGGTGCGGAAAATTTGCCCGCATTGCAAAATCCAAAAAACGCTCGGCGATGCCGATCTTGCCGGCCTTCGGGCGGCATTGCGAAAAAACATTGCCGCCCGCGATTTCTTTTTTGGCGCTGGATGCGATCAATGTTCCGGCACGGGATACGCGGGACGCACAAGTATCAATGAAGTTTTGATTTTGACCCCAGAAATCAGGGAAGCGATTTTGCGCCGCGAATCGCCCAAAAGATTGAAACAGATTGCCGCCAATCAGGGAATGTTGCCGATGGCCGGCGACGGACTTGCGAAGGCTTTTGCCGGTGTTACGTCCATTGAAGAAGTTTTGCGCGTGTTTTATGAATAGATTAATTGATTCTATTAAAAAATTCCCTTTGGCCGCATTTCCGAAAAAGCGGGTTTTTAACGGCGAAAAAATTTCAACCGCGACGAAAGCTTTTTGGATTCGGCTTTGGTTTTCAGAATCGGAGCGTATCGTTTTCATCAAAAAACTGGCAATAATGGCGAAAGCCGGAATTTCAATCAACAGTGCCATAAAAATGATGGAAAAAAACGTGTCCCGGCAGGAAGTTAAAAACTTAGTCGCCGGTTTGCGCTTGGCGGTTGAACAAGGGAAGCCGCTGGCGCGGGCAATGAAAGACGCCGGCGTGTTCGGCGATCTGGCGGTTAACGTCGTGCACATCGGGGAATCAAGCGGCAGTTTGGCGCAAAATCTGGATTATCTGTCCGGCGAAATGCAAAAAAGGCGCGAATTGAAAAGAAGCGTTGCCGCCGCGCTGATCTATCCGGTCTTTATTTTGATTGCCACTGTCGGAATTGTCATTTTTCTTTCCGTTTACATCTTTCCCAAAATTCTGCCCGTTTTTTCCGGTTTAAGGGGCGATCTGCCGTGGAGCACGAATTTGTTAATTTTTTTCGCCGCCTTAATGCGTGATTATTGGTGGCTTGCCGGAATTATTTTTTTGGCGGCGGTTTTGGTTTGGCGCTTACTGATCAGAACGGAAAAAGCGAAGATTTTCTTTGATTACTGGCTGTTGCGCCTGCCGATGCTGGGCGCGATTTTCAAAAATTATCATATGGCGAATTCCTGCCGCGCCCTTTGTTTGCTTTTGCGCGGCGGCGGGGGAATTGTGGCGTCCTTGGAATTGGCGGGAAAATCATCGGGCAATTTGGCTTATTGCCGCGCGTTCGGAAAAAGCGCTTTGGCGGCCCGTTCCGGAGGATCAATCGGCGAGAATATGGCCGAAGAAAAAATTTTCCCTTCACTGGCGGCGCAAATTATATGCGCTGGAGAGATGTCGGGGTCGCTGGAAGATTCCCTGATCTGCGTGTCGCGAATGTGTGAAGACGAAATGAACGGCGCGGCGAAAAATTTGTCGGCGGCCATTGAGCCGGTTTTGATGGTTTTTGCGGGGCTGCTGGTCGGCTTTGTCGCGACTGCGATTATCACTCCCATATATGGGATCACCCAATTGTTGCAAAAATAATTTTCGGACGGGAATTTCATCAGTTGAATGCTTGGTTGTCGCTGCGTTGCTGGCGGTTTGCGTTGCGTTGTCGGCGCCGCTGGATACCGGCGGAGCGCGGTTTTGGATGTTCGCCGCCGACCGCGATGCGGCGCTGGCTGCTTTGCGCCATGCCCGCGCCCGGGCGGTCGCGGGAGTTTGCTTTGGCGAATCCTGCGCCGGCGGCGCGGCGCACGGAGTTCATTTTGATTTGCAAAACGCGAGGTTGATTATTTTTCAGGGGAGTGATTTTGCAAGCCGGAACAAAAATTATGACGAAGCGGTTGATTTTGAAAATCGGTCAACTCGCGCCGTTTTATCAAGCGGCCGGGAAATAATCTTTGAGGCAAATTCGGGAAATACTCCGGGCGTCAGCCTGGTTTTGCAAGATGATTTCGGGCATCGCGCGGATATTCCAATCGGCGAATCCGGCCTCATTGATTGGCGGTGATTCCAACGGCGATATGATTTCTGCCAACGGCAAAAAAACTCAATCTGGCTTCTTGACGATGGAAATTTTGCTGGCGATGACAGTGGCGGTTTTCGCGCTGGCCGGCGCGGTGCTGGTCGCTTTCGGCGGCCAATCGCTGGACATTGGCACCGCCCAAAATTCCGAAGCGCTGGTTTTGGCAAAGGAAATGATTGCGGACCGGCAAGCGGCCGCTACGGACGATTTTCGGCTGGTCAATTCCACCGGCACGCAAACGGGAATTTTTACTCAAAAGACGGAAGTGTCAACGCATTCTTTTTTCACCAAAAAAATCACCGCTTCGGTTGATTGGGATTTTGGCGGCCGGCGGCAAAACGTTACCCTGCAAACCTTGATTTCCGACTGGCGCGGCACCGCCGGCAACGACACTTGCGATTCAAATTTGTCCGGCGACTGGAAAAACCCGCAAGTGGAACATTTTGATTTCGCTGTTTTATCGGAAACCGCTTCCAGTACGATAAGCGGCATTAACGCTTACAAAAACAAACTCTACGTGGCGGTAGAAGATACTTCAATAAACACCGACCCGACACTGTTTATTTTCAATATTTTTGATTCCAAAAATCTATCATTGTTTCAACGTAGCGGCAATGATATCGGAAAAGCAAACGCCCTTGAGACAGACAATGATTTTATTTATCTGGCGGGTAAAAGCTCCGTTAACCAATTGCAAATTGCCGATAGAAACGGAGCATTTGTTTCTGCGTTGGAGCTTAAAGATGCTGGTGGCAATGATTGCAAAAAAACGGGTGTCAGTATTTTTTATAAAGACAACTATGCTTATTTAGGATTAAGCGAAGATGATATTTGTCCGGAATTAAATATTATTAATGTGCAGAATCGTGATAGTCCGATAATCGCCGGAAGATTTGAAGTTGGTGCCAAGATCAACGGTATTTATGTGAAAGGCAACTATGCGTACCTGGCAACCGCCGACAGTAATCGCGAATTAATTATTATTGATATCACCAACCCATCTGCTCCGACTTTTGTCGCCGATTATAACTTGCTTCCCGATCAGACAAAATGGGGATATGGGAAAACCGTTAAAATAATTGGTAGCCGAATTTATTTTGGTAGAACATATATTGCCAATTCGCCGGAATTCTATTTATTTGACCATAAAAAATTATCAATAGATTTACTGGGTAATTATTCGGATAATGGTGATCCATTTAGTGTTAACGATATAATCATCAGAGATAATCTGGCCTTTATTTTGGCGGGAAGTGCCAGTCAGGGAGGGGATTTGAGGATATTGGATATCGCCGATCCGGCCAATATCGTTGAAGAAAAAATCGTTGGTTTGCCCGGAGAGGCCGGCGGGCGTGGCGGGGTGGCGATGGATTGCGAGGGAAACTATTTGTATGTCGCGTCGGTTGACGGCCAAGGGAAAAGTTATTTATCAATAATTACCGCCAAATGATGAAAAAGCAGACTGTGGCCCAAAATAATACGGGGTTTGTTTTGATGGAATTTTTGATCTATCTGTTTCTTTTCGGATTGATTTTTGCCGGTTTGTTCGGCGGAATTTTTGCGGCAATGGAAACAATGGGGAAAAACGACGCGCGCGTGATGGCGCGCCATGAAGGCGAATTTCTGCTGGCGAAAATTGAACGGGAAAGGGGCATTGCGTCCTTTGGCGCGGCCGGCGGCGCGTTGATGCTTGCCGGAAACAGGCTCAACAATTCCCAAACATTTGTCAGCGATTTTGAAATCAGCCTATTTCCGGAAAATCTGGCGCGGGCGAGTTTTGTTTTGACCGCCAAAGACCGCGGCGGCCGGGAATTTTCTCAAAAATTTATGACAATTTATCGTTTGCCGCAATGAAGAAAAATTTTTCCAAAAATCAAGCCGGATATGTCGCGCTGGTTTCCGCGATTCTGGTTTCGGGAGTGATGATGGCGCTGGCGGTGTCGGTTTCGCGCGCGGCGTTTTGGGGCAGATTTGACGCGCTCGCCCGCGAAAACAAAATCGTCGCGCGGGAAATGGCAAAAGGATGCGCGGAACAAGCGCTTTTGAAAATTGCCAAAAATGAAGAGCCGGTTGTTTGGGAAATGTGTTCCGATCTGCAAATCAACGCGGATAACGATCCGGTTTATGAAATTATCGCCCGCACCGATTGGAAAAATTCATTTGCCCGATTGCGGATTGCCGCCGAGCGCACCGGCGGAAAAATTAAAATTCTTCAATGGGAGGAATTCTAAAGGTCGAAAATCCAGGAATAAAAAATAAGAGTCAAAAAAATGACAAGCAAAATCAAAAAACGGAGCAAAGATCAAAACCAATCAGGGTTCACCCTGATTGAAATATTGGTGGTGATTGGGCTGATCGCGTTTTTGGCGGCGGTGGTGATCATTGCCATCAACCCGGCGCGGCAGTTCGCGCAAGGGCGCAATTCCCAGCGCGTGAGCAATGTCAACGCGATCTTAAATGCCATCGGCCAAAGAATCGCGGACAATAAGGGCTTGTTCAGGGCTTCGGATGATACGATATGCGCAATTGACTTGCCGACGGCGACATCAACAACGCAGATTATCGGCGATGCCGGCGTGAATTTGAGGCCGTGTCTTGTGCCGACTTATATTTCCGAATTGCCGGCGGACCCGGTCGGCGGGAAAGCGTGCGCCGATGCCGGTTGTTCGGGAGGATATAACACCGAATATACCGTTCTGCAAGACGCCAACGGCCGGATCACGGTTTGCTCGCCAAAGTCAAAAGGCGAAACGGCGATTGAGGCGGATCCGAAAGAAATCTGCGTTACCCGCTAGGAAGAATTTTAAAGCAGCGGACCGCCCTCGGGAATTCTATCCCGGGGGCGGTCCGGCAGATGGATAAAGGCCATCCGGCCTTTTTGTTTTCCTTTGGGCTTGACAATTTCTAAAATACTTGTTATAATGAAAGGGCAAAAAATAATATATTAAAAAAATGAGCAAAACCATCAAATTTTTATTCACAATGAGTTCGGTTTTTATCTTTGTTTTTGCCGCCGCCGGCATGGCGGATGCGGCGGGTTCCGGTTGTGTTGTTCCCGGGTGGATCAATATCGCCGGCAACGGTATGGACGCGCAAGTGAGATTGACCAACAACGTGAGTTGCGGCCCGATGACGGTGAGCGTGTGTTCCTATCGGGTTTATCAGTTTCCGACGGGTACCGTGGGGTGGCTGAAAAACCAGACCTTGTTTGACTCAAAGACGGTCACCTTGCAACCCGGGCAAACCGTTTATACGACGGTTAAAACTGATAACTGCATGGGCCAGATTGACGTTTTTGAGGGGCCTTGCGTCTATCCTTTTCCCAGCGATAATCCGCACGATTTGAACACGATTGTCGGGGGTCAGATTACCAATTATCACGAGTTGTGCACCAATAAATGCACCGATGAATGCACGTTAAACCAGCGCACCTGCGACGGCAACGGCTACAAAATTTGCAAGATGGGTTCCAACGGTTGCACTCACTGGGAACATACCGACTGTCCCTCCGGCCAGATTTGCAGCGGAGGGTATTGCATTGACACCTGCCAAAATCAGTGCGTCTTAAACACCCATGAATGTTCCGGGTCTTCGGGAAGAACTTGTGTCCAGAGCGGACAATGCACCGCCTGGGGAACATGGCAAACCTGCGATTCGCAGTGCTATTCCTGCGGCGACGGCCGCTGTGAATGCGGCGAGACCAAAGCGTCCTGCCCGCAAGACTGCGGCTACAACACGCCCACGGTGAATCTTGATTATTCCGGCCAGGTCAAATGCGGCCAAAACGCTACTTTGAATTGGACATCCGCCAATGCCACCAATTGCCAGGCCGGCGGTTCGTGGTCGGGAAGCAAAGCCACCTCCGGTTCCGAGCAAGTGGGCAATTTCACCGGTTCCAGAACCTACACCATCACCTGCACCGGCTCGGGCGGCAGTGCTTCCGACAGCGTGAGCATCACCGGCACCGCCGATGATTTGGAAGCGGACGCCGGTCCGGACAAATACATCAACGACAACGAAAATTCCGTCCGTTTGGACGGTTCCGTGGACGGAAACTACGATTCGCTTTCCTGGTCCTGCACCGGCGGCAGCCTGTCGTCTTCATCCAGCCTGCGCCCGACTTTCTACCGCCCGGATTACAACTACAATTACAACTACAACAGCTGGG
>DIWQ01000040.1 GCA_002423555.1 Patescibacteria group bacterium UBA6102 | reverse complement strand
ACGACTGGCGCAAATCCACCCGGGCAGCGTCCAAGCTCATCCCCTGGCTTTTGTGGATTGTGATCGCCCACGCCAGCCGCAAAGGATACTGGCTGATTTCCGCCTTGATTTTGCCTTCCTCGGCGATGTGCCACGCCGCCGGTCCGACATCAATCGCACCTCGGGCGGTGCGCACCAAAATCCGCCCCTCTTCCAATTCTTGCACCACCCCCAAAGTGCCGTTGACGTACCCCTCTTCAAAATTGTTCTTCACGAACATCACCCGCGCTCCGGCTTTCAGCCGCAATACCGACGGCGCCAGACATCCTTTTTGCAAACGCTCGGCCAATGTCGCCGGTCCGACAAGCTCCATTTTGTAGCGAAATTCCTTTCCGGAAATTTTTTGCAGTTCCAGATTATTTTCAACGTCAACATCAACATTGTGGGTGTACAGCTTTGTCGGTTCCACCGGCAAATTGATTTTGGCATCCACGCGCGATTGCAAATAATCCACGACGCTTTCGCCGGCAGAGTTGCTTCTGATGGCGTTTAATGCCCGCAAAAACTCCTGATCGCTTTGCCGATATTGTTCGTCCAAATAGCAAATTTTGAGATCCAGCGCTTTCCACGACCGCGCGTGATATGAAAATTCGGATGGCGCATCTTCTTCGGCGAAATTCAAGCTTGACTGCGCCGCTTTTTTCGCGCCGGCAGGTTCGTTTTTTCGCGCAATCGGCGGCAGTTGGAAAAAATCGCCGCACAGCACGGTTTGAATGCCGCCAAACGGCGCGTCAACCTGTTTAAACTCGCGGAAAATCAAATCCGCCAAATCCAATTGAATCCGCGACAACATGGAGATCTCATCAATCACCAAAACATCGGCACGCAAAAAGCGTCGGCGCAGATAACCGCGCTTTAACAAATCTTTCACTTCCGCCTTGGAAAGCGAATCACGCACTCCCATGCCCGTCCAGGAATGGATCGTAATGCCGTCCAGGTGCGTGGCGGCAATGCCCGTGGAAGCGGTAACCGCGACATTGGCGCCGCTCGCTTTCAGCCAATCAATGTAGCGGTTCAACACAAAAGTCTTGCCGCTCCCCGCCGGACCGGTGATAAACGCGTTCTTACCCGATTTTAGAATCTCCATTGCCTGTTCCTGTGTCATTTTTTTAATTTTTGCTTTTTATCCATTCTATACCGCCGCCGGCCATTTCACAAATCATCACCCGGCGAAAGTGCGCGTAATTTTTGACTTTTGCCAAAGCGGCCGCTATAATGGCATTGAAAATAATAAAAAACAAGATATGAAAAAGAATATTGTGGTCATTGCAATCATCTTGATTGCCGCCATTGCCGGATTGGCAATGATGATGAACCGAAAAAATGGAGAAGGAAACAAAAACGGCGAAGAGCCGGCCAGCAAGCTGTCGCCGCTTAACGCCGCCTATTTGGTGGAAACCGACATGATCACGCTGGAAAACGGCAAAGCCGAAAGCATCAATCCCTACGGCGCGCAGAAAATGACCACCGAAGTTGATGGCCAGCCGGTTTCGGGCGATCTGAATTCCGACGGACAGAACGATTGGGCGCTGGTGCTAAAACAGCAAACCGAAAACGACCCCGCGATTTATTATTACGCGGCCATTGCTTTGGTGGACGAAGGGAAGTCGTTGATCGTCGGCTCCAATGCCGTGCCGCTGGGCGAAGGCGTCAAGATTGAAGATATCGCCATCGTCAATCAAGCGATGAGGATCAATTATCTGGAAAGGAAAATTGACGGCGACGCTGTGGAGGAAGAACCCACCGTACCGGTATCAAAAAGCTATATTCTTGACGGCGCGATGTTAAAAGAACTCACTCAAAAACGCGCCAACGCGCAAGCCGAGGCCGCCTGCACCGACAACCGCGGCGAATGGAATATGGAAAACCAGGAATGTTCGGGAATTTCCCAAGAACTTTGCGACCGTTTCGGCGGCAAATTTGAAAACGAACTCTGCAAATTTTAGCCCGAAAATAATCG
Source organism: Patescibacteria group bacterium UBA6102 (assembly GCA_002423555.1). Classification (GTDB taxonomy): domain Bacteria; phylum Patescibacteriota; class Minisyncoccia; order Minisyncoccales; family UBA5738; genus UBA5738. Next base: position 3,139 of record DIWQ01000040.1, on the reverse strand, counting down.
CAAAAAAACAAAAACGCTTTTTCGGAAGCGTTTTTGTTTTGTGCCAACGAGTCTAATCAGCTGTTGATTTCGTTTCTGCCGGCCCAGGCGATCATCAATGTCGCCCAGGCAATCAGCGGGAAAAACACCAGCGACAAAGCGCCATAGATAAGATAGCGGCGTTTTATTTTCGCCAAAATTCCGGCCATACAAGCGGCAAAAACCATCATCGGCGCAAACCACCAAACAATCCGGAAAAATAAAAGCCACGCCAAGAGCGCGGTCAGAAATCCCAATGCAAAATCGGCGTTCCTGAGCCAGCGCCGGTTTTTGTAAATATCGCGGTCAAACCTTTTTGCGGGAGAACCGTACATAATTCAAATTTTTTAAATAGACCTACTGCGTAAATATTTACGCGACGAAATTTTCAGATTTCGCGCGAGCCGAATGAGGAATGAGAAGACATATTGGCTTAAATATGTCGCCGATTGACGAATTCGGCGCAGCCGAAATATGGAAATTGCAGTAGGAAGTATTTACGCAGTAGGTCTATTTATTAAAAAATTTCAATGTTTCAATTTCCAATTTCCAAAAAGATCATTTCTGGCATTGCGGACAAAAAAACGTGCCACGGCCGGCTTGCGTTTGGCGGACAATCTTTGCACCGCAAACAGAACATTCCCGTCCGGTGCGCTGATAAACCAAAAAATGATCCTGATAGCATCCCGGACTGCCGTCCAGCTGGCGGTACCATTCGTCCTTTCCCGACGAGCCGCGGCAATCAATCGCCCTTTTTAAAACCCCGACAATTGAATTAAAAAGCTTTTTAACCTCTTTTTGATCCAGCGAATTAGCCGGACGGAAGGGACTTACGCGTGCGGCAAACAGCGATTCGTTGGCGTAAATATTGCCGATGCCGCCGATTTTTTCCTGATCCATCAACAAAAGCTTGATCGGCTTGCGGCTCTTCCCCAATATGCTTGAGAAATTTTGCAAGGTGAAATTCGGGCGAAACGGCTCAATCGCCGCGCCGGGATCGTCCTTGAAATCCGCAATCGCTTTGATCCATCCGAATTTCCGCGAATCATTGAAAAGCAAGCGGGCGCCGCTCTCAAAATAAAAGATTGCCCGGGTAAATCTTGCCGGTGTGTTGTCTCCCGCGGCGCGCCAAAAAAATTGCCCGTTTAATTTGAAATGCGCCAAAAGCGCCGCGCCGTTGGCAAGCCGGATCCGCAAGACTTTGGCAGCGCGGCCGACGCCGGTAATCCTGGATCCGATAACGTCTTTCGGATCGCCGATAAACATTTTCGGTTCCAAAATTTCAATTTTATTTATGACTTCGCCGACGGCTTTTTGTTCCAATTGGCGGCGAATGGTTTCCACTTCGGGTAATTCGGGCACAAGATTAAGTCAAAATTCAAAAATCAAAAGTCAAAAGCAAATCTTGAAATTTAAAATTTTGGATTTTGATTTTATTTATCATTTATCATTGAATTTCGGTTTTTTTCAGTCCCATGAAGCGCGGCCGTCGCCGGTGATGGGAATAGNNCCGCCGATCCGCCTTGATGCCGTGTGACGTAATACCGGCGTGCCGCACCAAATAGAGCGCGCGCGGCAAATGAAATTCCTGAGTCGCCACGATCAAGGAACCGGCTTGAAAAATCTCCTTGGCGCGGGCGGCGCTGTCGTAGGTGTTAAATCCGGCATAGTCAACGAATACATCTTCGGCGGGCACCCCGTTTTGAAGAAAAAAATCTTTGGCAATGTTCACCTCGTCATAATTGTTTTGGCTGTGATCGCCGCTGATCAGAATTTTTTTCGCCTTTCCGGCATGATAAACTTCCAGCGCGGTGGCGGCGCGATCGGTCAAAATCGCGCTCATCCGGCCGCCGCGGTACACCGCCGCGCCCAAAACCAAAACCGCATCCGCCGCCGGCAAATCGGCCGCGTTTTCATATATCCCCTGCGATCCGCGCCAAAAAACATAGGTGTCGGCAAAAATCGCAAAAAACGCCGCCAGCGCCGCCGCGACCAAAACGACGCGCGCCATTTTTCTCAAACCTTCTTTCATAATGCCAATCTATCAAATATTGCCGATTTTGCCAAAATTTTGCCCCGAATACAGTATTTTTCACCACCGTTTGCCATTTGCCGCAAAATTTGCCGCAAACCCTTGACACGTTTTTCAAAAAAAGGCAAAATGAAGCAATATTGAAAACGGCAACCTTGACAATTTTGTCCGGTTCTATCGCCCCGCAGCGCTGGCGGGGGGGTTGTTTTTTTATTATATGTTTTCCAAAATCCTGCAAATTTTGTCTTCCACCAAAAATTGCTCCAAGTGCAACGGCATTTTGCTTGTCATCACCGGCCCCAGCGGCGTGGGAAAAGACACCGCCAAAGAGTTGTTTTTGAAGCGAAATCCCGGATTCCACAAAATCGTCACCGACACCAGCCGCTTGCCGCGCGACGGAGAAATCAAGGGAGTGAGCCACAATTTTTACACCGTTGAAGAATTCAAAAAAAGGATAAAAGAAGGAAAATATCTGGAATATATTGAAGTCCGGCCGCAAGAATACAAAGGCACCAGCAAAGAATCAATTTCGGCGATTTTGAGCGGCGAAAACGTGATCTGGCAGATTGACGAATATGCGATGGCGCACATCAAACGGATTCTCAAGGAAAATATGCCCGACATCGCCGATTGCATTCTGCAAAAAACCGTCACCATCTATATCGCGCCCGAGGATTGGGACCAGTTGCGGGAACAATATTTCCGCCGCGATCCGAACGCTTCCGAGGAAAAATTTTTGGGGAAACTGGCGCGCGACCGCGAAATGTGGTGGCAATATCATGATCGCTACGATCATGTGGTCATCAACAAACGGGGAAAGATCAATGAGACCGTTTCAATGATTGAAAAACTGGTCGCGCAAAAAGCCGAATCCTTGGTGGACGCGCGCTTAATCGCGCCGGCGGCAATCATCCAATAAAAATAAAAAGACAAAACCGCGCAAGAAGCAGGTTTTTTTAATACGAAAATGATGGACAAAACCGTTAAAATCGCCAAATATTTGGCGCAGGCGGGCGTCGCTTCCCGCCGCAAAGCCGAAGCGCTGGTCAAACAAGGGCTGGTTTCGGTCAACGGAAAAATATCCGCCGA
>DIWQ01000003.1:6721-10485 GCA_002423555.1 Patescibacteria group bacterium UBA6102 | reverse complement strand
CAATTTTTTGGGAATGGGCAAGGATCGCAAAAAAAACATTTGGCCGGTGATGTTGGCGCTGGCCGCGGGGTTTGCCCTGGGCGCGCTGGCGTTTTCGCAAGGTTTTGATTCTTTGGCCGAGCGGTTTAACTTGCCGGCGATGAAATTCGCGCCGCAAAGTGTTGAGACGCCGTCCGCGGACGCGCCGGCGGAATATGTGCCGCAGACTTCGCAAGAAGAGGCGGTCGTCAAGGCGGTCAAAGATTATTCTCCGGCGGTGGTGTCCATCATCATCACCAAGGATATGCCGGTTTATGAAAGATACTATACGCGCGGGACCGACCCTTTTGACTTTTGGGATTTTCAGATTCCGCAACTGCGCCAGCGGGGCACGCAGGAACGGCAGATTGGCGCCGGCACGGGCTTCATTGTGGATGAAGACGGCACCATCCTGACCAACAAACACGTGGTGAGCGACGATCAGGCGCAATATACCGTGGTGATGTCCGATGGCGAGCGTTATGCGGCCAAAGTGACGGCGGCCGATCCGGTCAATGATATCGCGGTGGTGAAGATCTCCGATGGCGCCGGGCGGCGGTTCCCCGCGGTGGTTCTGGGAGATTCCGACAATTTGCAGATTGGGCAAAGCGTGATTGCCATCGGCAATACCTTGGGAGAATTTGACAATACGGTGTCGGTGGGCGTGATTTCGGGAATGCAGAGGTCAATCACCGCCTACGGCGCGGGCGAGGACGAAGTTTTGGAAGATTTAATCCAAACCGACGCGGCCATCAACGAGGGAAATTCCGGCGGGCCGCTGTTAAATCTGAAAGGCGAGGTGATCGGCATTAACACCGCGATTGCCAGCGGCGCCCAAAACGTGGGATTTGTGATTCCGATCAATTTGGCGAAGCGCGGATTGGCGCAGGCCAAAACTTCGGGAAAGATCGTCTATCCTTACTTGGGCGTTTATTACACGATGATTGACGCGCGCCTCCAAAAAGAAAACAGTCTGCCGGCGGATTACGGCGCGTGGATTACCGCCGCCGGCGAATCCGGCGCGGCGGTGATCGCCGGTTCTCCCGCGCAAACCGCCGGATTGAAGGACGGGGATGTCATCTTGGAGATCGGCGGCCAAAAGCTGGACCAAAAAAATTCCTTGGCGCGGGTTATTGCAAAATATAATCCGGGTGATAAGGTGAAACTGAAAGTCCTGAGGCAAGATAAAGAAATGGAACTGGAGGCGACATTAGGAGAAAGAGAGGAAAATTAAAAAATCAAAAATCAAAGTTAAGGAAGAATTTATATATTGTTGAAATTTTTCGCAAAAAATTTCAACTCAAAAATTTTTCATTTTGATTTTTAAATTTTGAATTTATTATGATCAATCAACCACCAAACTTTACCCATAAGGCGCAGGAAGCGATTCTCTACGCCCAGGATCTGGGACGGGAAAAGGGCCAGCAACAAGTGGATGCTCTGCACTTGCTGGCGGCGCTCCTGTCTCAGGAAAAGAGCCTGATTTTGAATTTGCTGGAACGCCTGAGCGTTGACGTGCAAAATTTGCGCAAACGGACAATGGGGGCGCTTTCCCGTTTGCCGGTGCTTACCGCGCCGCAGGCGTTCGGCCAGTTCTATCTGACGCAGGATATGGCCAAAGTGCTGGAACGGGCGCGGGAAGAAGCGTCCAAATTCGGCGACGAGTTCATTTCAGTGGAGCATCTGTTTTTGGCGCTGGCCGGCACGATGACCAAAGCGCGGGAGGTGCTGGACAAAGTGGAATTTATCCGCGCGGACGGCGGGTTTGCCGCACCCGAGATCGGCGCGCTTGATTACGAAACCGTTTTGAAAGAATTGGCCAAAGTCCGTGGCGGCCAGCGCGTGACCGATCCGGAACCGGAATCCAAATATCAAGTGATTGAAAAATACACCCGCAATTTGACCACGATGGCCCGACAAGGGAAATTGGATCCGGTAATCGGCCGGGAAAACGAGATCCGCCGGCTGATGCAGGTTTTGAGCCGCCGCACCAAAAACAATCCGGTGTTGATCGGCGAAGCGGGTGTGGGCAAAACCGCGATCGTGGAGGGTTTGGTTCAGCGCATCGCCTCGGGCAACGCGCCTGAAAGTCTGCGCGACAAAGAAATTATCTCTCTTGATTTGGGCGCGCTGATCGCCGGCACGAAATATCGCGGCGAATTTGAAGATCGCATCAAGGCGTTATTGCGCGAGGTGGAGCGCGCCGCCGGCCGGTATATCTTTTTTATTGACGAATTGCACACGTTGGTGGGCGCCGGCGCCGCCGACGGCACGATTGACGCGTCCAATTTGCTCAAGCCCGCGCTGGCGCGGGGCGAGATGAAAGCTATCGGCGCCACCACATTGAAAGAATACCAAAAATACATTGAAAAGGATCCGGCGCTGGAACGGCGTTTCCAGCCGGTGTTTGTGGCCGAACCGTCAATGGAAGACGCCAAAATGATTTTGCTGGGACTGAAAGAAAAATATGAGATGCATCACGGCGTCAAAATTAACGAGCGGGGACTGGCGGCATGCGTGGAATTGGCGTCGCGCTACATTCCCGACCGCTTCTTACCCGACAAGGCGGTGGACTTGATGGACGAAGCGATGAGCTCTTTGCGGCTGGACATTGAGTCCGAGCCGGCGGAAGTGGAAAAATTACGCAAAGAACTCCAGCATTTGCAGGTGGAATACGAAGCGATTAAAAAAGACCGCGGCCAGGAAATTATCCTCCGCCGCAAAGCCATTGAACGGCAAATGGCCGATCTGGGCGAAAAATTGCAGGAAATTGAGGCCAAATGGCGTTCCGAAAAAGAAACGATCGGCAAAATCAAGAATCTGAAAAAAGAGCTTGAAGCGAGTCGTTTTGAGGTGGAAAAGGAAGAAGCGCAAGCGAATCTTCAGCGGGTGGCCGAATTGAAATACGGCCAAATTCCCCAACTGATCAAAGAGCTCAAGTCCGCGGAAAAAAAATTGGCGCGGTTTCAAAAAAGCCGCCCGATTCTCAAGGAGCAGATTACCGAAGAAGACGTTGCCAACGTGGTGTCGCGCTGGACCGGCATTCCGGTGACGCGGCTGATGGAAGAAGAGGCGCGCAAACTGCAAAATTTGGAAGAGATTTTAAAGCGCCGGGTGATCGGGCAGGAGGCGGCGATTGGCGCGATTGCCAACGCGATCCGCCGCGCCCGCGCGGGTATTGCCGAGGAAAGCCGGCCGCTGGGATCGTTTATGTTCCTGGGGCCCACCGGCGTGGGCAAGACCGAAACCGCCAAAGCGCTGGCCGGATTTCTGTTTAACGATGAAAACGCGCTGGTGCGGTTGGATATGTCCGAATATATGGAAAAGCACACCGTGTCGCGGATTTTGGGTTCGCCGCCTGGCTATGTCGGCTACGAAGAAGGCGGCCAGCTCACGGAAAAAATCCGGCGCCGTCCCTATTCGGTGATATTGTTGGACGAGATTGAAAAAGCCCATCCGGAAGTTTTCAATATTTTGTTGCAAATTTTGGAAGACGGCCGTTTGACCGACGCCAAAGGCCGCACGGCATCGTTTAAGAACGCGATTTTGATTATGACTTCCAACATCGGTTCGGACGTGATTGCCAAGGAGGCGGCGCTGGGATTTTCCGCGCGCCCGGAAGCGGAAAACGGCAAAGAAAAAATTCAGGAAAAAGTGATGGCGGTGCTGAAAGAATCTTTTCGCCCCGAATTTTTGAATCGCGTGGATGAGATTGTAATCTTCAACTATTTGGGATCCGCGGAAAT
>DIWQ01000003.1:0-6628 GCA_002423555.1 Patescibacteria group bacterium UBA6102 | reverse complement strand
AAAATCGTTTCCGGTGAAGTCAGGGAAGGGGATCGCGTTTCGGTGGAGGTTAAAAACGACGAGATTGCCGTGATCGCGCCCGCGCGCCAAACTTTGCGCCGGCCGGCGAAAGTGGCGGTTTAAACCGATGATAAAATTCAAAAAAATTCTGAAAATCGCCGCGACTGCCGCGTTGCTGGTCGCGGGCGGTGCCGCGGGGGGATTGATTTCCTTCTATCAATGCGTGGAACTGGCGCCTCTTTATTTGTCGTCAACACTTTCGTCGCCAAAAATTGAAAAGAGCGAAACGGTAATTCAAGAGAACAAGGCGTTGAAAAATGCCATCGCCAAAGTGAAAAATATGGCNNTAAACAGCGCCTATCCGGCCGGCGCCGCGGCGGAAGTTTTTTCCGCCGGCGAAAAGATTGGCTTTGAGGTGGTGAAGCGCGACAAGGATGCAAATTTGGCGATTTTTCGTTTGAATGACACGGATTTATTTACCGCGGGATTTTATCAACAGGAGGATTTGCCGCTGGGAGAGCGGATTTTTTTGGTCGGCGCGTTGCCGTCCGGCGAATTTTTTGCCAACGAAGGGACGGTGCGCGCGGTTTCCGGCGATAAGATTGTGACCAACATTTACGAAGATGCCGCTTCCGCGGGCGCGCCGGTGTTTGACATTGAGGGTAATTTTCTGGGGATCGCCCAAGTGGCCGAATCGGGGCAAGTTGCGGTGATTTCAGTGGCCAAGATCAAAAAGGCCGCTGACTTGTAGAAGCTGCTCTCCGGAAGCAGGCCATCCGCGCAAATATTTGCGTTTTAATATGCCATTTTATTTGTCCAAAAAACAAGCGGCGGTGATCGGCGCGCTGTTCGTTGGGTTTTTGGCCGGAGGAACATTGTTGTGGCGCCAACACGGCGCCGGTTTTTTGAGCGCGAACTTGGGCGGCGCCTGGTACGGGAGCGGCTGGACGGAAATCAAGCCGCGCACGGAAGCTTTGCCGGAGCGGGAAGACGCGGGGACGAAAAACGCGCCGGCCAAAACCGAAAAAACAGCGCCGGTAGTCTGGTGCGATTTTGCCGCCGCGCCAGTGGCGGCGCAAAAATCGGTGATCATCAACGAAATCGCTTGGATGGGGACGGCGGTCAATTACAGCGACGAATGGATTGAATTGAAAAATATTTCCGGCCAAGAAATCAGTCTTGCCGGCTGGCAATTGCAGAACAAAAACCGGAAGATCAAAGTTGTTTTCACCGGCGATGAAACTTTACTGCCGCAAGGATTGTATCTATTGGAGCGCACCGATGACGATTCCGCGCCGCAAGCCGCCGCCGATAAAATCTATAAAGGAGCTTTGGGCAACCAAAACGAAGCGCTCTATTTGTTTGACGATAACTGCCGCTTGGCCGATGCGGCGATGGCGCCGGCCAAATGGCCGGCCGGCGACAATCTTTCCAAGAAAACAATGTTCCGCCGGGCGGAATTGGGCTGGCAAACATCGGCGCTTCCCGGCGGCACGCCCCGCGCCGAAAACCGGTAATGGGTAACCGCTCACTGGGGGTAGTGTATTTTTGCATTTCAAGGGTCTATCCCTCGCGCTTGTCCCGAGGTAATCCGAGGGATAATCGCGAGCGGTTAGACTCTGGCAAAAGAATTTTGAGCGCGAAATTAAAGGGGACTAACCCTCGCAGTAACGAGGGATAGACCCCTTTAATTTTAAACCCGGTGAAGTGGTTACCCGGTAAAGTTTTGGACAATTCGGCTAAAAAAGCGTATAAAGATAATTGATGGTGCCGCTTTGCTGTCGGGAGGACAAAACGATTATGGACAAAAACACGCTGGTTCAATTTGCAAAAAATATTTACGAAATCACGCTTCTTTTTCCCAAAAAAGAGCCATTGCGCCATTACCTGCGCCAAACCGCCGATGAGGCGGTTGCCGAGTTGGTGATGAAAAAAAACGATTATGCCGAAACTCTTTGCCGCCTTTTTGAATTGGCGGATATTCAACTTGAAATTGCCGCCGGCCAGAATTGGGTTTCGCCGGAAAGAGTTGCGTCTTTGCGGGATTGCCTTGAGCAAATGAGCCGGGAATTTATCGCGCGAAAAGAAACGATTCCGGCGTTCGCGGAAGAGAAATATGCCGATGGATCCTGCTTGGGTGAAGCGCCGGCGGCGCCGCAAAATGACGCGCCCATTGCCGGCCCGAACTTTGTTTTGGTGCCGTCTGAATCTCCCGCGTCCCTGATCCCGAACTTGCCGCGCGATCTGGCGCCGGCGGGGGAGCCTGCCACTGTCGGAGAAAAAGAGAGCGAAAACCGCGAGTCCGATCAAATCAGCCTGACCGCCGCGCAGATCGCGCGGCAAAACCGCATCGCGGAATTTTTAAAGGAGAAAGGGCGGGCGCAGGTTTGGGAGATACAAAACATTTTTCCCCGCGTGAGCAAGCGCACGATTCGCCGCGATTTTCGTTCAATGCTGGAACAGGGATTGATTGAAAGAACCGGCGAGCGCAATACCACCGCCTACAAATTGAAAATCAATCTGTCTTAAGCGTTGCTCGTGCGGAATTTTCCCGCAAATTTTCCGTGGAATTGGTTGATTTTAGAACAAAAATGTGATAAGATGTCAAGATGTTTGGCATGGATAAAAACCAAGAAAAATTCAGCCGTCTCTATGATGATTGCGCCAAAAAAGTCTACCGCTTCGTTTTTTTGCGGGTGAACTCCAAAGAAGTGGCGCAAGATTTGACCGCGGAAGCGTTTGCGCGGTGCTGGGAAAAATTCAAAAAGGATCCCGGCGCCGTCCAAAATCCGCGCGCGTTTTTGTATAAAACCGCCCGAAATCTGATGGTTGATCATTATCGCGCCGCGGGGAAACTTAGGACTGTGCCGCCCGAAACGGTGGAAAATTTTTTGGCCGATCCCAAAATTGATCTGGAAAAGAAAGCGATGTTGGCATCTGAAATGAACACTGTCCGGCAGGCGATGTCCCATCTTAACGACGATTATCAGAATGCCATTATCTGGCGTTACCTTGATGACCTATCAATCAAAGAAGTGTCCCAACTCCTGGACCGTTCCGAAGAGGCGACGCGGGTTTTGCTCCACCGCGCGATGAAAGAACTAAAAACCTATCTCTCCTAAAATACCGGCCAAAGAAGTTAAAAGGGTCGGACCCTTTTAGAGAATTTGGGGGAAGTGTAACATTTTCGCGGGTTTTGCGTCATCAGCAGTGCGAGCCCAAAAAATATGAACTCCGAAAAAGCATTGATCAACCGAATAAGGACTTTACGGGAAATTGCGCCTGACAATGATTGGGTGGTTTCGTGCAAAACGCGCATTATGGGTCCGGAAGCAATGGCGGCAAAAAGCTCGCCGATGATCTTTTTGCGCCGCTTTGTTTTTCAATACCGCGCGGCATTGGCCGGATTGATTCTGGCGGCGGGCGCGGGCGGTGGATTGTTGGTTTCGGCGCAGAATGCCTTGCCGGGAGAACCGCTCTATGGATTGAAAAAAGCCACCGAAAAAGGAAGCGCGATGGTGATGGGACAGGTTAGGCGCGGCGAATCTGCCGCGGCGAATCTGCAGTTGGCCGCCAAGCGGCTGGAAGAGATTGATATTATTTCCCGCCGGAATCTGGCGCAGAACCTGCCGGCGGCGATGGATGAGTATCAGGCGGCCAAGACCGAAGCCAAAAAAGAAGTGGCCGCGATGGTGAAAAAGAATCCCCAAAAAGCCGGCGAAATTGCCAAGCAGGCGGCGCGGGCGATGAAAGAAATTAACGACCGGGAAAAGCAGGTTTATACCGTGCTGGGCGCGGAACCGGGTGCCGGGGAAGAAGATTTGCGCGCCGAGGTGGTTTTGGACAAGCAGATTATTGAATCGCTGATTCTCTATTTGAATGCCGAGGAGATGCTTTCCCAAGAGAAGATAGTGGATCTCAACGAAGTGCGGAAATTATATTCCGCGGGCGACTATTCAAAGGCCATTGATTATTATTTAACCAGCTCCCTGAACAATTAGAAAACTTTAAATTTAATAAAAGCTTGCGGGAGAGATTTGCCGGTCTTTGAAAGAAGCGCGGCAAATCTCTCCCGCGTCCCGACGCAAGGAGGGGCAAAAGGAGAATAAGCAGTCGCGATCTTCACCGCTTTAAAGCTTTGGCGGGGAGGAATTTCGCGGTTTCGCGAAAAAAAAGGTCGGCGCGACAAAAAGTTAAGAAGGTTATGGCATTGACTCATAACCTGTGTAAAACAAAAAAATAAACAATGAATAGCAAGAAATTATTCGCCGGCGCGGTTGCGTTGGCGATGGCGGCCGCGATTGTTCCGTCCGCGGGACAAGCGGCGACTGCCGAAGAACTGGCGGCTCAAATTGCCCAGCTTCAGGCGCAATTGGCGTCCTTGATGGGACAATTGGGAGGCACCACGGGAACCACGGGCACGACTTCCTCAACCGCTCCGGCGGCGTGCGCGGGCATCAGCTTCACGAGGAATTTGACATTGGGTTCGCAAGGAACCGATGTGCAGTGTTTGCAAGCTTTGTTGAACCAGGATCCGGCGACGCAAGTGGCGGCTTCCGGCGTGGGTTCGGCGGGCAATGAATCTCAGTATTTTGGCGGTTTGACCAAAGCCGCGGTGGTAGCGTTTCAAAACAAATACGCCGCGGAGGTCTTGACCCCGGTCGGTTTGACCGCGGGCACCGGTTTTGTGGGTGCTTCCACTCGCGCGAAATTGAACGCGATGTTGGTGGGCGGCACGACTGGCACCACGGGCGGCACCACCGGTACTACCGGTACCACGTTGCCTGAAGGTTGCACCTCAACGGCGGGTTACAGCCCGGTTACGGGTGAGTCCTGCTCGTCCACGAGCACTTCCACCGGCACTGGCTTGACCATGACCGGCCAGGAAGGTTCCATCACGGTTTCCGTGAATCCCAGCCCGGCCAATGGTACTAAGACCTACGAAGGTGACGAAAAAGCGGCGGTGATGGGCCTGAAAGTGAAAGCCACTGGTTCCGATGTTGATGTTCAGCGCGTGACTTTGCAATTTGGCGTTCAACCTTACTCATACTTTACCAACGTGTATTTGTATGATGGTGATACGCAGGTTGCGTCCAGTGCGTTGAATTCAACCACGGTTTCCAAGGTTACCAGCACCAACTATCAAATCACTTTGGCGGGTTTCACCAGCAAAGTTATTGTGCCGGTGAACACTGACAAGGTGTTGACGGTGAAGTTGGATGTCTTGCCCGGTATTTCCAGCGGTTTGTTTCAAACCACTACTACCAGCCAAACGATCAACATCGGCATGCCTTCCGCAACTGCGGTGCGCGCGGTTGACCAGGCCGGTTTGAACCAATACGGCGGCGTGGCGTATGGTGATGCAAATCGCAGTTTCACTGCCAACGCATCGCAAGCGGCGAACGCAACCTTGGCGTTGAGCTTGAATGCCAACACTCCCAAGAAGCGGAACATTGTTGGTGACAGTAGTCAGGAAATCACCGGCGCGACATTAATGACCTTTGATTTGAAGGCCAGCAAGGACGATTTGATCATTGACGAGATTTTGGATGTTGACTTCGGTGCATCCCAGATTCCTTCAACTGCCTATGTGGTTGACGACGGTGGTACGGTGATCGGCACGATTAGCCCCAGCTCTACTGCCGGAAACAATGATTTCACCGAATTGGACTACACCATTTCTAAAGACACGACCAAGACTCTGTCAATCAAGGTTGACGATACTTTGGCGGCGCCTGATACCACTACTCGTGTGTCGGCCGATGATGGAGATACCTATACGGTTGCGATTGGCACGGGCAAGGTTGGTTTTACCAAAAGCAATGGCACCACTGGCACGAGCACGGGAAGCGCGACCAGCAACACGGCGTATGTTTATGCCGAGGGTCCGGAATTTACTTTAGCCAGTATTACCACGACCAACACGCAAGCTCCGTTTGACGGCGCGAGCTCCACGATGTCGGCGACTTTCAACATCCAAGTGAAAGCGGTGAATGGCGATGTCTATATTTCGGCGACCACTACGGATGCGTTCTTAATTGATTCCGTTGTTGGCGGCGTTCCAACCAGACTCGGCGATGTAACGTATGTCCAACCGACCAACACGGTGTTGGTGGGCGGTACTTACAAGGTTAGCGAGGGCAACACGGCGACATTCGCAGTGACGGCCACTGCCACTAATGGTGGAACTGCGGGCACCTATGATATTCGGGTGAACTCCATCAAATGGGGACATCTGTCTACCACTCCGATCAGCGTAACCTCAGATTACATGAATGGTGAGGCGGCGTGGATCAGCCCGGCGATTTACCTGCGCTAGTTTGAGTTAAAGTCGCTTCTCTTGTGGCGAAGCGCGGCAAAGAGCTCTGCTCCCTTCGGGGCAGAGCTCTTGTTTTCTCCGCCCCCGCCCAAAAATCTTGCATACAAACTTGCATAGGTGTCACCTATGTATATTAAACTTACATAGGTGACACCTATGCAAGTTTGTAAATTGATATTATAATCAAGATGTAAATCAAATTATTAAAATAATTATGCCCACTTTAACGCGAGAGTTTATTATTGGCGATATTTATCATCTTTTCAATCGCGGCGTGGAAAAGCGTCAGATATTTATGGACGAATCGGA
>DIWQ01000039.1 GCA_002423555.1 Patescibacteria group bacterium UBA6102 | reverse complement strand
AGTCCGGAAAGATGATCGCCGTCGGGATGCGACAAAATCATCCAGTCAATTTGCCGGTCATAGAACGGCATTGCGCGTCCCAGTTTTTCCAGCACCGAATTCCCGGGGCCGCCGTCAATAATGATTTGCGTCCCCCGCGCGGTTTGCACAAACGCCGCATCACCCTGCCCCACATCAAAAAAACGGACTTCGGTAAAATTTTGCCGGCCGCTTTCGGCCAGCGCCAGCCAAACGAAAAGATCGGCAACGGCCAACGCCAAAATCGCCCATTTCGCGAAACGATGTTTCTTTTCACCGCCGTCCATATCCCGATTTTAACACAAAAGACGCGGAACCGCGCCCGCGCCCTGCCAACAACTTTTACAAAACTATTCTTCCTTGAAATCCTTGGGAAGAATTTTATACATCTTCGTGCCGCACACCGCGCAATCGCCGGTGGCCGCCTTGCGTACCGTGCCGCCCTTGCCTTTCATTTCCACGATCTTGACATTGTTCATTTCGCGATCCTTGGCTTTGCATTTGACGCAATATCCGGTCATTGCCATATTTTTTATTTTATTTTTAACTTTAGATTACGAAACGCTTTGCGTTTTGGGGTCTATCCCTCGCGCTTGTCCCGAGGTAATCTGAGGGATAATCGCGAGCGGTTAGACCCCTTCAACAGTATTTGGTTTTAAGGGTTTCGTAATTCAAAGCTCTTAATACAGAGTAAATGAGCTAAAACATTAAGTCAAGCCCAAACACGATTTATCGCATCGCCAATTCCAGCGCCGCGCCGGCAAAACACAACAGCGCAAACGCCAGTGCGAATTTGGCGAAATTGATTTTCTCGGCAAATTTTGTCAGCAGATCAAGCGTCAAAATGCCGACGGCAAAACTGGCCGCCACCGCCGGCCAGACCTCCAGGGGAAATTGTTCCGCTTCAAACAGCGCCAGATACGCGGTGGAGGCCGCCACCGCCGGCACCGACATCAGATAGGATAAGCGCAACACTTGCGCCGGCGGCAAATTTCCCAGCGACAAGCCGAATATCGTGGACCCCGAACGGGAAAACCCCGGCAGTGCCGCCAACCCCTGCAAAACCCCGGCAATGCCGGCCAATTTGTTCTTGCCCAATTTCAAATTAATCTTTTTGGCTTGAAAATACGCGGTAAAAAGCAATCCGACACCGGTGAGCGCCAACAATCCCGCGCCCATCACCGCCTGCGCCGCTATGCGGCTTACCGCAAATCCCAGCGGCAATGAAACCGCGGTCGCGACGGCCAAAAATCGAATTAACGGCCAATCTTTCAACGTTAAAATCCGCATCCAATCGCGACGATAATAGATCAGCGCCGCCAGCAATGTCCCCGCGTGCAAAAACAATGCCAGATCCACCGGATTTTGTTTGGCGCCCAAATAGCGCGCCGCCAGCGCCACCACCCCCTCCGAAGAAATGGGAATCCACTCAAACACCCCCTGCAACAAACCGAGAATGAGATAATTAACAGTATCCATGATAAATTCAATTTTTGAAAATTTTACAACCGCACTCGTTTATTTTAATATATAACCATCCTAATTAAAACCTCCCTATGGCAAAAGATACCGTTTATGTGATTGGCCACAAGTCGCCCGACACCGACACCGTTTGCTCGGCCATCGCCTATGCCGAATATTTGAAGAAAAAACAAAAGATCGGCACCGTCGCGGCGGTTTGCGGCGATTTGAATCCCGAAACCAAATTTGTTCTTGATTATTTTAAAATTAAAAAACCGGCAAAACTCAATTCCGCGGCAGGCAAAACGCTCGTTTTAGTGGATCACAACGAAAGATCGCAAATGCCCGATGGCGCCGACTCCGCCAAAATCATTGAAGTCGTTGACCATCACAAAATTTGTTTTGAATATCCCGAACCCATAATTTTCCGCGCCGAACCGCTGGGGTCCACGGCAACGCTGACCGCCAAAATAATGATCGCCGGCAAATTCAAAATCGCCAAACCCATGGCCGGCATTTTGCTGGCGGCAATATTGTCCGATACGGTCGTGTTTCGTTCCCCCACCTGCACCGCCGAAGACGTCAAGATCGCCAAACTGCTGG
The DNA here is from genome assembly GCA_002423555.1 of Patescibacteria group bacterium UBA6102. GTDB lineage: Bacteria > Patescibacteriota > Minisyncoccia > Minisyncoccales > UBA5738 > UBA5738. The sequence goes on along the minus strand of DIWQ01000039.1, from coordinate 2,505 downwards.
CAAAAACCGCCGGCGTCAAAGACATTAAAAAATTCGGCGTTGAGATCAAAAAGCAAAAAGCGTCGCTGAAAAAAATGACCGCGGCGCAAATCATCAGTTCCGATTACAAAACCTTTGAAGCGCAAGGCCCGCTCCAAGGGAGCGAGGCTCGCCCAAAGGGCGGCAGAAAATTCGGCGTGGGGCAAATTGAAGTTGTGGATCTGTCAGAAGCCCGCGCCCGCCAAAATGAAATAAAAAGCGAAATGGAATGCATCCGCGCCAAGGAAGGACTGGAATTCATCGCCCTGATGGCCACCGACATCATCAACTGCGGTTCGGAAATTTTCACGGCCGGCGATTCGTCTTATATTCAAAGAGCTTTCGGTAAAATTCCCGCTAACGGCAATCTCTATATCAAAGGAATGATGTCGCGCAAAAAAGACCTCCTCCCGCCCCTGGTGAAAACTTTGGAAAAATAAACGCCGAATAAGATCGTTAACAAACATTCCAACATTCTCAAGAATGTTGGAATGTTTGTTAAGCGGGGTTGCACAAAGTTTAATTATCAGACAACGTGAATTTGCCGGAGGAGATTTGCGCTTTGATGTCGTCGGAAGCGACGGATTTTGCCGACAGATTTTGCAAAATCAAGGTTTTTGCCGCTTCGTCGGGCAAGATAACCTGGAAGTTTTTCATTTGAGTGGGAATCAGCTCATATTCAATCTCATTGGACGCAAAAATGATTTTCACGCCCAAACCGTGGCGCACGTCAAACGAAAAAATCTGGTCAAACAAAAAATTGCCCAGCGAGTAGAATATCGGCTTGTTGTTATAGACCTCAATCGGTTGGATCACATGCGGATGGCTTCCCAAAACCGCGTCCGCGCCCGCGTCAATGAATTCGCGGCCGGCCGCCTGCTGGCTTTTAGAAAAATTATTTTGATATTCCGCGCCCCAGTGAGTATAAACAATAACGTAATCGGCGTTTTCACGCGCCTGTTTTATTTTCTCAACCACGCCCTCCGTTGCCGGATCGGCCAGCGAATGATAACCGACAAACGCGATTTTTTGGCCGTTAATTTCTTTTACCAGCGCCGGACTTTCATTGTAATAATCGCCAAAATAATCAATACCGTTTTGAGTCAAATAATTTCCTGATTGCGAGAAACCCGCCTTGCCAAAATCTTGCACGTGGTTATTGGCCAGATTTACAACATTGAAGCGGTGCCGTTTGAGCATTGCCACCAATTTTGGATCAAAAGTAAAACTGGTGTTGTTGGGGTCAAGCGCCCGCGGCGCAAAATCCGTGAACGATCCCTCCAGATTCGCCAAAACAATATCATTGCCCGCCAAAATTTCTTTGATGTTTTCAAAGGGATAATCCGCACCATGGCGGTCAATATAAAGCTTGATATAGCGATCCAACAGCAAATCGCCGAACGCCAAAATTTCCATCGGCGCTTCCGCCATTTTTCCCGCCCCCGCGGGTTGATTTTCTATTGCGGGCGCTTTCCCCGCGACCGCTGATGCCCCATCCGGCGCCATTTCCATCGTTGGCACGCCGGTATTTTTAATATTTCCGTCTCTGGCCGCCAACCCCAAAACCGCCGCCAGCGCCAAACAAATTATCGCAACAATCATTATTTTTAAATTTTGAATCTTCATTTTTAATTTTATCCTACTCTGCCTCCCCCGTTTTGCAACCCCAGCCTCCAGGGGTTGAACCCCGGTAAATTTAACAGGGGTTGAACCCCTGATAATGCTAGCCATTCCATTTTTCGGGCGAAACATACAATAAACGCCTATAATCAAATCACCGTATATTTTAACGAACAGATAAAAAAAGAAATCCTAAAAGGATTACACTAATTCGTTCAATGATAATTGCGCAGGAAAAGAGACCCTATAATTAACTCCACCATATTCAACGCAACCTTCGATCTCCTCCCGGTTATAAAGAGGGCACGATTCCGGCGGATCCAATCCATCAAGGAAACAGCCGCCAAACTCGCCGCTACAGTCCAATTCATTCGGATCATCGGATTCCGGCCGACCGCAAACATATCTGCCTTTCGGATTTCTATGGATATACCGGCAAGGGGGATAGGCGATAATTCTTTGCGCCTCACTGATCCAGAGCGCTTTGTCGGTCCGCCCCGGCCCGCCAACTTTCGCACCATCCCATTCCTGATGGAATATTTCGATGGCCGCAATCACATCCGGCGCCTCAACGATACAAAAAGTATTGTGAATTATACCCCCTTTGAATCGTTGAACATTCCACGGATCCAATTTCAAAGGATCACTGTATCTAAAAAATTTTCCGGTCTTCCCGGCGCAAACCAAAAATTCTTTTTGAAACGGCCCATCATCGCCCACTCTTCTTTCGAGCAACGGGAGCCTAAATAACCGACCCTCAATTTCACCGTCTGCCATATATTCAATCACTCCTTCACTCCTTACAAATTGACAAATTGCTGTTGACAAATGTATATCACAAAAGAATAATATATGCAAAATAAATCT
>DIWQ01000046.1 GCA_002423555.1 Patescibacteria group bacterium UBA6102 | reverse complement strand
AAATTGCTGGCGACAAAAAGCGTCTGCAAAATGTAAAAATCCATCCATTTTTAAATTTAATAATTTCTAATTTTACATTGTTATTTTACATTTTGATTTTTAATTTTTTAATTTGAAATATGTCTTCTTTCCTTGAAAAATTACGGCGGGGCGGGGCGGGGCAAAATCAAAACGCGGACGACGGAACGGAAGCGTCTCCAAAAGAGGCAATCTTGGGCGAAGATTTGTTGCCGGAAGGCGCCGCGGTGTTTGCCGCCTACAAAACCAAGCCCGCGGCGGTGAAAAAAAAGGGCATCCCTTCTTTTGAGGAAAAAGACCCGGCAAAGAAAATCATCACCAATGAAAACATTGACGAGATGACCGCGCCGCCGGAAGAACCCGCACCCAAAAAGAAACCGTCAGCGGAAAAAAACAAAAAAGCTATGCCAAACAAAAAAATATCCGCGCAAGAAGCGGCTGATCGCGAATGGCTGAACGACGAGGGCCGTCTGGCCGTCAATGTCTATCAGACCGAAAACGATCTGGTGGCGCAAGCCGCGATTGCCGGCGTCAAAGCCGACGACGTTGAAGTGGTCATTGAAGACGATGTGATCATCATCAAGGGCGAACGGCCCAATCCGCTGGCCGAAGACGGCGATTATTTCATTGAAGAATGCTACTGGGGACCGTTTTCGCGCAAGATCATTCTTCCCGTGGAGGTGGATTCTTCCCGCGCCGACGCGGCGATGAAAGACGGCGTTTTAACCGTGCGCATTCCCAAAATCCAGCGCGAAAAAAAGAAAAAACTCACCATTAAAGAATAGTTTGCAAAAAAATCGCCTCCCGGCGATTTTTTCATTCTTATGAAGGGGTCTATCCCTCGTTACTGCGAGGGTTAGTCCCCTTTAATTTCGTGCTTAAAATTCTTTTGCCAGGGTCTAACCGCTCGCGTTATCCCTCGGATTACCTCGGGACAAGCGCGAGGGATAGACCCCAAAAATTTTTCATTTTGATTTTTTAATTTTAAATTTTATTGGTGCCGAGGGAGAGATTTGAACTCTCACAGGTTGCCCCACCGGCTCCTAAGGCCGGCGCGTCTGCCAATTCCGCCACCTCGGCAACATTTGACTGTTTTATTTTTAATCTATTTACGGCAAAAAGTAAAACAAAAGCGGGCTTTCGCCCGCGGGAAAAACTTATGAAAGCCCCGCTTACTGCGCCATCTGCAAGACCAGCGCGATGATACCGCGGGCCAACAGCGCCACGATAATGCCGATGCCGGCATACATTATCCGGTTGCGCGCCGAAGTAATTTTTTCGGTGTCGCCGGCGGCGGTGATGAAAGTGTAGGCGGCCCACAGCACATAGAACACCGCCACGATCACCAAAATGCCGATGACATAACTGCCGATCGTCTCCACCACCTCAACAATTGATTTATCACTAAAACTATATTGATCTCCAAGTCCGCTCCCAAGTTGCTCACTCGGTGCCGGCATAAAATCACTTTGCCCCAAGGCCAAAAACGGCGCAAACATTAACGAAACCAATGCCAGCGAAACGATTTTTTTTACTTTGTTGACCATATTCGTTGTTTTATTATTTTATTGTTTTAAATTTTAATGATTACAACTCCCAGCTCCATTATATCCCAACCACGTCCCCGGCGTCAAATCAAAACTCATTCTCCCGCGCCGACTCCGGCAACGCTCATTATCAAACTCACAATTCCCATTGACAGCGCGGCGACGAGCAATCCGATGGAAGCGTAAAGAATGCGATTTTTGCCACTGGCAAGTTTTTTTTCATCGCCGCCGGAAGTTACCAAATCAAACGCGCCCCAAAGCACCATAAACACGCAGGCGGCAATGATCGCGCCAAAAAAATAGCCGCGCAATCTCCCCAAGATACCGGTGACGCTCACATTCGTGGGCACCTCAACATAGGGAACATCGTTGTCGGCAAGCAAAACCTGCGGACAAAAGAACAAGAGCTGAAACACCGCCAACCCGCCAATTTTGCGATAAAGTGCCGCCACACTAAAAATATTTTTTTTAACCATATTCTTTTTGTTTTGGGGTCTATCCCTCGCGTTTGTCCCGAGGTAATCCAAGGGATAACGCGAGCGGTTAGACCCCTCCAACGCATTCGAATTTAAGGGTCTCGTAAATTATAGTTGACCTCAATCGGCGCCCAAAATTTGCTTGATCGCCTCAACGAACGCCGCCGACAGCGCGATGATCGCCAATCCGACCAGAGAAAACGTGATGATCTGTTTGCCCTTGGTGATTTTGTTTTGATCGCCGCTGGCGGTGGCAATTTCAAACCCGCCCCAGATGATCAAAATCGGGCAAATCATCAGCGCCAGCCCGAAGATTACCCCCGCAATTTTACCGACAATGTCCTCCACCGTCAAATCTCCCTGCAGTGGGCTCACCAAGACCGCCTCCCCCGACCCGCCGCCTTGATTATCCGCCGCCGGAGCGTCCGCCGTTTCATCGGCCCGGGCGATTCCCGCCGGCAGGCACAAGAGCGAAAACATCGCCGCGGCCAGCATAATTTTCGGCAAATTGATTTTTGGCATATTATTTATTTTGCGGTGATAACGTCATAGATGATCGCCTTGATCACGCTGGAAAGCGCAATTATCGTCAAGCCGACAACCGCGGCAGTGATAATTTGTTTACCTTTTTTGGTTTTTTCCTGATCCCCGCCCGAAGTGGCGATCATAAACCCGCCCCAGATGATCAGGATCGGGCAAACCAAAAGCGCCACGCCGAACAAAAACCCCATCACGCCGCTGATCAATTGGTCAAGATTTTTGTTGACGGGATTGGTGAATTCAAAACCCTCCGCGGCGACAATCCGTCCGACCAGCAAAACCGCGGCGACAAACAGTGATCCGAAAACTTTGGAAATTATGCTCATTATCTTTATTAAAATCTATTGCTTCTCAAAAATCAAGCCATAATGGAAGCTCCCCGCGCCAAATTCGCCGATCAATTCAAATCCGGCGTGCGCGGCCGCGTCTTTGGCTTTTTCGGGCGGCAGTTTTTCCGCCGGCCCCACGCGGGCGCTTTCTTTCCAGTCAATTGCCATAACTTTACCGCCGGGCTTCAACACTCTTTTGGCTTCGCCAAACACCGCGCCCCGGTCGCCGACTTGAAACAGCAGATTGGTCATCAACACCAAATCCAGCGCATTCTCCGGCAGGCGCGGAATCAATTTTTCAATGTCGCTTTTGACAAATTCAATGTTTTGCAATCCCGCGATTTTGGTGCGGCTTCTCGCCGCCGATAACAGTTCTTCCAACAAATCAACCGCCCAGACTTTGCCATGATCAAGAATTTTTGCCAGCGCCAGCGCCCACTCCCCCGATCCGCAACCGAAATCCGCGGCAGACATATTCCTTTTCAGTTCTATATGCTGTCGCAAAATTTGGTTTGGATTTACAAATGCAGTCATTGCAATAAATTTAAAATTGAAAAATCAAAAATCAAAATGACCTGCGCTACGCCGAAGGCTTCGGCAAGGCAAGCAATTGAAGATGTAAAATGTCGCTGTATTTTTAACTTTAAATTTTACATTGTCATTTTACATTTTGATTTTTACATTTTCAATTTTGTTCCAAAAATACAAAAAACAAACAGCAAGGCACGCACTTTATTTTTCATAATAACCTGCGGTTAATTCAGATGCAATTGGCCGACGCCACTTTGTCGCCGTCTTCCAGGCGCATAATGCGCACGCCCTGCGTGGGGCGCGATAGAATTGAAATCCCTTCAATCGGCACGCGGATCACCTGCCCCTTCTTGGAGATAACCATCAATTCTTCTTCGTCGGTGAGCACGAACGATGTTACTAATTCTCCCGTTTTGGCGGTGATTTCCGCCGCCTTGATGCCCGAACCGCCCCGTCCTTGCAAACGGTATTCCTTGATGTTGGTGCGCTTGCCATAGCCGTTTTCCATCACCGCCAGCACCAGCCGCTCGCGCGGCTTGCCATCCGTTCCCTCTGCCGGTTTTGCCGAGATTACGTCCATCCCCACCACCTCGTCGCCGCGTTTTAAAGCAATCGCCTTGTTGCCCGCGGCCTGCCGCCCCATCGGGCGCAAATCTTTTTCTTTGAAGCGCACCGACTGTCCTTTTTTGGTCACCACGATAATTTCATCATCGCCGGAAGTTTTGGCCACTTTGCGCAACGCGTCGCCTTTTTTCAGAGTGATGGCGATCAATCCCGAACGGCGGATATTATCAAAATCTTCCGTCGCGGTTTTTTTGGCAATGCCGTTTTTGGTCACGATCAGCAAATACTTGCTTTCCTCGCTCTGCCCATTGCTGTTATTCTTGGCCTTGCCTTTTCCCGCTTTGTCCGCCATAGCTTTAGCGGAGGCGGATCCCAACGACATCAGGTAAAGCACTTTTTCCTGCGCGCCCAAATCCAAGAAATTCACCAGCGCCCGCCCCTTGGCCACGCGCGCCCCCTCCGGAATTTCATAGGCCAGAGTTTGAAAAACCCGCCCCATATCGGTGAAAAACAATATCCGGTCGTGCGTGTTGGCAATCAGCGATTGCTCCACGATGTCGTCACCCACGGTTTTGAGGCCGATAATGCCTTTTCCTCCGCGCTTTTGGATTTTGTAGGTTTTGGGATCAATGCGCTTGATGTAGCCGGAATTGGTCAAAGTGATTGCCACTTCTTCGTCGGGAATCAAATCGGCTTCGGAAATTTCGCCGATCTTGTGAGCATAAACTTTCGTGCGCCGCTCATCGCCATAGGTTTCTTTGGCTTTCGCCAGTTCTTTTTTGACCACCGCCTTGATCTTGGCCGGACTTTTCAATATCCCGAGATATTCGGCAATCTTGGCCATCAATTCCTTCAATTCATTGTCAATCTTCTGCCGTTCCAGTTTCGCCAGCGCCGCCAGCTTGGTTTCCAGAATCGCGTTGGCCTGGATCTCGTCAAGTTTGAATCGCTTCATCAAATTGTTGCGCGCGTCTTCGCGGTTCTCGGATTTTCTGATGATGCGGATCACTTCGTCAATATCGGCTAGACATTTCACCAACCCTTCCAAAATATGCGCCCGCTCTTTGGCACGGTCAAGTTCAAATTGGATGCGGCGCGCCACCACTTGCTTGCGATGCTCCAAAAAATAGTTCAGCGTTTCGGCAAGGTTTAAAACTTGCGGCTGGATGCCGTCCACCAGTGCCAGCATATTCAAATGGAAGGTGCGCTGAAGATCCGTGAATTTGTAAAGCCGGTTGAGGATTTTTTGCGGCTGGGCATCGCGGTTGAGATCAATCGCCACGCGCAGGCCGTCCTTGTCGGATTCATCACGGACATCTTTGACGCCGTCAATCTTTTTTTCCGACACCAACTTGGCAATCTGTTCCAGCAGATTGGATTTTTGCACCTGATAGGGAATCTCAGTGATGATAATTTGGTAGCGATCGGTCTTTTCGTTTTGCACGATTTCGGCTTTGCCGCGGCAAACAATCGGCCCCTTGCCTTGCGAATAGGCCGCGATGATCTCTTTACGGTCAAAAATTTCTCCACCCAAAGGAAAATCGGGGCCCTTGATGAACTCAAACAGATCTTCGGTGGTCGCCTTGGGAGTATCAAGCAGATATGTGAGCGCGTCGCAAACTTCACCCAAATTATGCGGCGGAATGTTAGTGGCCATGCCCACGGCAATCCCCAAGGAACCGTTCAAGAGCAGTTGCGGCAAGGGCGACGGCAAAACCGACGGTTCTTGGCGCGTGCCGTCGTAATTGTCAATGAAATCAACCGTGTTTTTATCAATATCTTCCAAAACCGCCTCCCCCACCCGCGACAAACGCGCCTCGGTGTAGCGCATCGCCGCGGCCGAATCCCCGTCAATACTGCCAAAATTGCCTTGGCCCTGCACCAAAGGGTAGCGCAAGGTAAAATCCTGCGCCAAGCGCACCATCGTGTCATAGACCGAAGAATCGCCGTGCGGATGATAGCGCCCCAGCGCGGAACCCACCACCGTGGCAGATTTGCGGTATTTGGCGGTGTGGCGCAACCCTTCTTCCAGCATCACATACAGAACGCGGCGCTGAACGGGCTTCAAACCGTCGCGGACATCGGGAAGCGCGCGCGACACGATCACCGACATCGCGTAGTCAATGTAGGAATCCTTCATCATTGACACGATCTCGGCGGGCTTGACCTGCTCAAATTCCAATTTTTCCTGGCCGTTGCCCTTGTTTTTGTTGTCTTTAGCCGGCTTCTTGTTTGCCATAATTCATTCTTACTTAATAATTTTTAATTTGAAATTTTTAATTTTTAAACAATCTTTAATTAAAAAATTTTAAAAACCGTTTTCATTTTTTGGAAACAATCTTTGAAAAAATAAATGTTAACTCTTGTGATTCTTTCCAAAGAACACGACACACATTTTTACTTTTTTCGTCCTCAATCGCTTTTGCTAATAATTGTAGCCAATACATGGTCTCTTTTGCCTCCTTCTTGCAAAAATGAATTCTGTTTATAAAATCCTTCTTGCTGGCCGCTCCATTTGCCTCTCGATAATTGGCGCCAATGCTGGTTGCCGATCGGATTAACTGTTTAATAATCGGAGTGCTGGCGATATTCTTCGGAAAATTTTTGATAGCAATAATAATATTCTCGCTGAATTTCAAAGTTCTATCCTCCAAGTCATACTTGCAATTTCCGTTTAAAAATTCGCTCATTTTTAAATTGTTTAAAAATTAAAAATTTCAAATTAAAAATTAAGGATTCAGCACGATGATTTTGGCTTCTTCAAGATTAATGTCCCTTTTCTTTATCGTGAGTTTTGCCAGCGGCTCGGTCTGGGAAATGCCGGCAGTCTTTAAAAATTCCTTCAAATTTCCGGCTTCCAGTTTCAATTTGGGAATCTCATAATTCATCGGCACCGCAATGCTGGGCTCTATCTGCGACACGACCCTCATCGCCTCCTTGGCGCCGAAATTTTTCCCGTCGCCGGCGGGAAACATCAAAATGTCCACATTGCCGATTTTTTCCACCTGCGCCGCGGCCAACTCTTTGTCGGAAAAATTGCCCAAATGGCAAAGTTTCATCTCTTCGGCTTCAATGGTATAGATCGTTCCCATGGCAAAGGATTTCGGCGCGGCGGCGTCTTGCTCAACGCCAGCCTTGCCGAAATTGAAATCAATTCCCCGAATGTAGATGCCCCGGGATTCGTATTCTCCCGGACCGTCAATCAAAAACGCGCCGGGAGCGATCTTTTCCAAATCCTCCTTGCCGGCGGTATAGGACGCGTTGGTCAGCAACACGATCTGCGCGCCGGTTCTTGCCGGCGGCTTGAGGCCGGTTTTGGCCTCGCTGGGCGGATCAACGAGCAGGGTGATGTTTTCCCCCTTACCCTTGGGAATGATGATCTCAAAACAAGATTGTCCGTGCCAAATTATTTGCATAAAATCATTTCAAAAAACAAAATTGGAATGGTTCCAATTCGTTCATTCTACCACAGCGGCAAGATAAATTCAAACTCCGCGACCCATAGATTCCAACAGCGCATCTATTTGACGATGAAATGACGCCAATTCGGCATTGTTTGGCAATACTATCTTCGCAAGCGCGGCACACTCATCAAGCCGCTGGCCGGAAGATTCCGGCGATATTAATTCCCTTTCCTCCAATTTTTGAAAATCTTCAAACGACAGCGGCAAAGTTTTTATTTGATAATTTCTTGCTGTAATCCGCGCAAATCTAATCGTTTGCGGCGCGTCAATCGCGATTAAAACAAACTCCTTGTTTTGAATTAAAACTTCAATCTCGCCGACATTCCTGATGCTGGTAACCACATAATTTTTACCGGGAATAATTCTTTTCTGCGCCATTTTTGAAAGCACTCCGTTTCCATATTCACGGCGCAAGACGTTGCCCAAATCCTGCAAATTTCGGCGCGAAGGCTCAATTCCGCGCGCCACCGCTTCTTGGCGAATAATATCCGAAAGTGAGATATGGATGAATCCCTTCTTTCCCAAATAAACGGCAAAAGTATCTTTGCCCGCGCCCATTTTGCCGGTAACCCCGATGATCATATGGACAACGATTTAAAGGTTTCTTTCAAACATTTTGCCTTTTTTTTAATTTTATCGGCAAATTTCCCGGCAGTAATTTTGGCACGTGAAGATTTTGACCGCCAAAGATTTACTGCAATAACTGCCGCGAAATAAACAAAAGCCGCGGCAAAAAGGCAAATTCCGGCCAGTGCGATTTTTCCCAGAAATCCGGCAACGGCTTCCACGCCCATAATTTTGGCGCTCATCATTGCGAAAATGACCAGTATCCAAAATTTCAACACCCTGCCCGCGATCTTCTTTTTAATGACGGTTTTTAGCGGTTTTGATTTGCCGGCAACGGACACAATTTTGGCATGCGCCAAAAGATCGTCCGCCGCCGCGCCGATGGCTTGGGCAAAATAACCGCCGAAAAGAAGAATGATCGCCGCCGATGCCAATTCAAACATCAATCCCGGCGCTTGGCGGAAAAAATTTTCAACAAATTCCTGTATCATCGCAATTGTGTCACCATTTTGCTTTGTGCAGGCCGATATCATAGCCAAACCGGTTAAACAGCAAATGCAAAAAGAAGGTCATCACAAAAATCGTCGCCCACACCAGCAGATCGCCGGCAAGATATTTGCTCACATAGGCCCCCAAAAAAATGAAACTGCCGATGACATAATTGGTTTGGTCCCAAGGCATAAAGGGCGCGCCGGGAGGCAGGTTGAGCCGCCGTTTGACAAACGCCGCGGCCAAATCCCCCGCCACCGCGCCGCCGGCGAACAACAGCGAAAACACCCAAAGATTAACCGATTTATAATCCAAAAGAGAAAGTTCGGTGGCCCAGGGAAACTGATAAAGCCACCACTGCAAAAGCGCCGTCCCCATTCCCACGGCAATGGCGCACACCACCCCCCGCCAGGTTTTGTGGCCGCCGAAAATCCGCTTCCCGCGCCAGCTTTTACCCAAATCAACCGGCTTTGCCAAAAAATCAAACACTTTGGCGTTTCTAACCAAAGGCGGCGTCATATTGGCAAAATACGCCGGCAAAAAGAAATATATGCACGATACGAAAAAAATTATATCAACCTCCATGCTCGCTCTGTTATTATCCGCGTTATTATGATAGAATTTCAAATTGCAATCAACGAACCGATGATCAAATGCGACCTGCACATCCACAGCAAATATTCGTTTGACAGCTTGGCCGATCCGGAAAAAATCGCTGACTTAGCATTGGCGCGCGGCATCCAATGCATTGCCGTCGCCGATCACGGCAATGTCAAGGGATCGCTTGAAGCCGCCGAATACGCCAAAAAAAAGAACCTGCCGATTCTTGTCATTATATCAGAAGAAGTGAAATCAAAACAGGGCGACATTCTGGCGTTGAACATAAAAGAACCAATCCCTGACCATTTACCTGCCGGCGAAACATTAAAAAGGATCAAAGACCAAAACGGACTGGCGATCATCGCCCACCCGTTCGGTTCGTTTTGCGGCTTCAAGGAAAATCTGTCAAACTATCTCGGGCAATTTGACGGCGTTGAAATTCTCAACGGCTCGGTATTTTCCGGCAATGAAAAAGCCGAAGATTTCGCGCGAAAGCATAACTTGCCGTTCACCGCCGGATCCGATGCCCACTTTGCCAATCGCTTTGTCGGCACCGTTTGGCTGGAATTGTCGCTTGACTGGTTGCCGAATTTGACGCCCGGCCAAATTATTGCCGCCATCAAAGAAAAAACCGGCAAAACCGCCGGCCGCCGCCAACCCTTTCTCTCCAAAGCCCTTGACCATTCCTTCCGCTCTCTTGCCAAGCTTAAGGCTCTCAATATGTGATTATGTGATTGAAAATTTTTTACCATAGACCTACTGCGTAAATATTTACGCAGTAGGTCTCATATATTTTCAAATCGAGAGAACCATATTTGCAAAAACAGTCAAATTCCCAGAAATTGTTCAAAATTATGTTTTGATATGACTTGCAATTCGCCTTGGCCGCACAAGTCGTCGGTAAATATTTTCTGGATTTTGGGCAAGGCCAGTTTTTTGCCCCATTTGAATTCATAGCCGCTCAAAACGCGGTTTTCGCTTTCAATCAGATCAATTTCTTCGCCTTGATAAGAGCGCCAAAAATAATATTCCGGATCGCGCGACAGCGCATCATTTCTCTTCATTCGCTCAACCAAACAAAAATTTTCCCAAAGCTGACCGACATCGCCGCGATGCTCAAGCGAACTGAAATCGCCAATCACTGCGTTGCGAACTCCCAAGTCGCAGAAAAAATATTTTCTCATCTTGGAAATCGATTTGCGCTTGTTGGTAAAATAGGGCGGCAAAGGAAAGATAATATTTAATTTACGCAAAATATCCAGATAATTCAGAACGGTTTTGGCATCCATATCCAACGTATCGGCCAATTCAGTGGTGGAAACTTGCCCGCCGATTTGCAATGCCGTCGCCTTTAACAAGTTTTCCAACGAGCGGGCGTTTTTGATGTATTCAATGTTTAAAACATCCTTGAAAAGATAATTTGACGCGATATTTTTAATGATTGCCTCTTTGATTTTTTTGTCCGGCGACACCATCACTTCCGGGTATGACCCGAAAACCAACGCACTTTCAAGATTGAATTTACCCGCGCTTTGAGCTTCGGCAAAAGATAACGGATACATCGTGAATGAAAAATATCTTCCGGTGAGGGGCTCATTAATGGTGTTGGAAAGCTCAAATGCTGACGATCCGGTGGCAATTATTTTCAGATTCGGCAAATTATCAAAAATCACCTTCAACTTGATGCCGATATTTTCAATTCTTTGCGCCTCGTCAATTACCATCAATTCATATTTTTCAAATTGCGCCACCATCGTTCGCGTGGCTTCTTTCAACCGATCGCGGTCATCAGACATATCCCCGTTTAAATAGATCGTATTTTTGAATTTTTCCAAAATCATTTTCACCAACGTGGTTTTGCCGGTTTGGCGAGCGCCATAAATAATCAAAATTTTCCTTTTATCAAGGTTTCCCAAAATTTTTTCTTCCAAATAACGTTTGATTTTAAGCATAAAATCAGCAATTTTTGCCAAAATTTAAATTTATGGAATATACTCCATAAATTTAAAATAACACCGTCCGACGCCTTGTCAATAGCGAGAGACGTTTTCAAAGTGGGAAAGTTTGAAGCGGGGGCCGAGGATTTTTTGGAAGATTTTTGGGCGGTCATCGGGCAAGAGTTCCACGGCGATCACGTCAATTTGCCATTTGACGTCAAGCGGCACCTTGTTTTTTATCAGCCACATTTCCGCGGCTTTGGCAATCTTCCATTTTTTTGTTTCGTTTACCTTATCCTGCGCCAAATATTTGGAATTGGCCTTGATGGTCTTCACCTCCGCAAAAACAAAAATACCGCTCTTTTCGGCAATAATGTCCACTTCGGCGATTTTTGGCCCGCCCAAAGCGCGCAAGAAAAAATTCCGCCCTAAAATTCGGTAGCCCCGGCTTTTTAAATAATCAGCCGCCAGCCGCTCCCCCAGCGTCCCGGTCGGCAAAGTGTTTGGCATATTGTTCGTCCAATTTATTTTTCAAGCGCCGGTTTTTGAAAAACGACGCCGCGAAATACACCGCGATCAGCAACGCCGCCAGGAAAATGAGCGCCGCCACGCCGATGAGATTGTTATAGGCCTGCCACCAGGGCACGCCGAAAAATTTTTCCTTGACGTGCGGCAGAACCGCCAGCGTGCGCAAAAAACCGCCCAAAGACAGATCTTCGGTTTTGCCGATCGCCAGAGAATAACTGCCGCTGTTGCCGGAATTGGAAATTTCAATTTCATATTTTCCGGCGGGAACCTTTTGCTCCCATTCCGGACCTTTGGCATAGTAATCATTAGCAAACGGCTCGTAGACAACCGGCCACAAAGAATCTTCCGCCGAAACGCGGGAAAACAATCCACCGTCTTTGCGGATCACCGCCGAAAAATCGGTGCGCAAAAATTCCACTCGCGGCGACAGTAATCCGACATAAAGCAAAAACGGCGCTTTCGCGTTGATTGAATAAATCGCGGGCTTCCCTTCCAGCCAGCCATAGAACGCCTGGGAAATTTCCGGCCTTTCAATTTTAATTTCGGCGTTCGCCCCTTCCATCCGCGGCAGATGCGCGCCGGCCGGCGCCGCCAAAACGAACAACAGCGCCGCCAAAACGATAGATCTCAAAAAAAAATTGGCATCCATATTCTCCAGAATACCAAAAATCTTCAAAAATAATAAATCACCCTATAAAAATAAAAGGAGACGAGCAATGTTTTGCTACGTCTCAATAACTTGCCGCAACATCTCAGGAACATATTTCGCAACAATATCAATTGATTGTTGCAAGTAAGGCGGCAATTGGCTGTAAGATTTCTCTCCATGCTCCAGAATTGATCGCCGGATATGGCATACAACTCCGGTATCTATGTCCGCATATTTATGCCCCACGAGACCCCTGCCCCATACCTCAGCAAAAATAGTGCTCACAGGACAGGCACTATAATGCAAATCTTGCGGTTCAAAGAGGTACTTTACCGCCTTCATAAATTCAGCATCAAGCGGATTATTATCGCCTATCCGCCGGCGAGCAGATTCAAATGCCGCATAACTTTCCGCAAAATAACTGTTGAAGCTACTAAAAAATGCTTCGTTCCAATGCGGATATTTATTTTCAATCGCCGCAGTGATCGCACAAAGGAACGCCACCGAAGCTCTGTGAGAATTAACTGGGCAAAGTTCATCTTTTGCGCTCTTCCACACCAGCGCCGGCATAATTGCCTGCGCCAACTTAACAGTGTTATTATATTCCTTATCTTCCATCGTTGATCCCTCTTTAATGGCTATATTAAGAACACAGCACCCATCGGCGCTTTGGAACCATCCTAACCAAAAACCGCGACTTGTCAACTCTCGCTCCCCCGCATATCAGTTTTTAAATCCAAATTTTTCACCTCTTCGGCAAATTCGCCCCGATGCCAGACGCACTTCTATTGCCCCTCTTCTTCTCCGCCAGCGCAATCTTTTTCCACTGCCGCAACTTTTCAAAATTTATGATTAGGCGCCTTCCACAAATAACTTCCATATATTGCCCGCAGGTTTGGCTCAGATTTCAAATTTCTGACCAAGCAATATTTGAGATGTAGCCTCTCGCTACATTGAAAATATTGCGCCCGAAGAAATTTGAAATATGGGGAAAAGATGTGGGTATGGTGTGGAAGTTATTTGTGGAAGGCGCCTTATGCTACAATGTAGCTGTCGGACTTCGGATTAATGACGCTTGCTATATGAACACAACCAAAAAACTGGCAACTGCCGCAATTTTGTTGGCATCGGCCTCGGCGTTTTTAATGATGGAATTGCCAAAAATAAAAACCGCGGAAACGAACAACGGCAACCCCGCCGCGCAAATGATTCTGTATTACGGAAATTCTTGCCCTCATTGCAAAACCGTTGAAAATTACATCGCCGAAAATGGTTTGGCCGAAAAATTGCGGATTGAACAAAAAGAGGTTTCAAGCGACCGGACAAATCAAGACGAATTCATCCGGACCGCCAAGAGTTGCGGCCTTGGTTCGGACAATTTGGGCGTGCCGATGCTCTGGGACGCCAAAACGCAAAAATGCCATTCGGGCGACCAAACCATCATTGATTTTCTGAGACAAGCGGATACGAAACCGCCATTATGAAAAACAAGGGCGCATTTTTTATTTTTATTTTTGCCGCGGCAACGGCGGCGGGAAAAGCCGAAGCGATTTGTCCGGTTTGCACCGTGGCCGTGGGCGCCGGCATCGGGCTTTCGCGCTGGCTGGGCATCGGCGACTTGATCACCGGATTATGGCTGGGCGCGTTTTTGCTTTCATTGGCTCTGTGGACCATTGACTGGCTGGGCAAAAGAAAAATCCACTCGCCGATCGCCAAATTCGCCGTGATTTTGGCCGGCTACGCCATGGCGATCGTGCCGCTCTATTACGCTGAAATTACCGCCCATCCGATTGATTTTCTCCGTTCCTGCGCCCAAGACAAATTGATTTTGGGAATTATTGAAGGCTCGGCCGTGTTTTTTTTCGCCGCAAAATTGTATGAATCATTGAAAGAGCGCAATAACGGGCGCGCCCATTTCCCCTTTGAAAAAATCGCCCTTCCCGTTATTTTCCTCTTGTTTTTTTCGTTGGCATTTTATTTTATAACGCGTTAAAAATATGAAAACAACCAATGGGCAAATAAAAGACCTTGATAAATTCGTCGCCAAAATCGACGAGATGAAAAAGAAAGACAAGATGGACCTTTCCAGCGATCAGGATCTGGTCATTGCGATCATGAATTTGGTGAGCATTGAGGAACATTTCTTTTTCACCGCCGAAAAAACCGGCAGTAAGAATTATTATGATTTGCTTTCCGAAACGCGCGAAATGCGCAAAGAATTGCTCAAAAAAATCGTCAAAGACCCGGAAGGCGAAGTTTGGTGCGTTTCAAAACACCTGCTGGCGGCGTCCTATCGCTTAATGGAAGTGGGCACCAAGCAGTTGGCATTAAACAAAAACGGCGCCTATGATTTTTTTGAAAAATCTTTCAAGCTTTACACTTTATTTTGGGGATTGAATATGGGTGCCGTTGACGCCGCCGGGATAAAAAAAATTGACGGCGGGGCCCTCAATAAAAACGACAAAAAACCGCAAGGATTCGTGGAAAAGCTCGGCGATCTGGTCAAACGGGCGATAAACTGTTGCATTGAGTGATTAGCCCGCCGCGATTTTTGAATCCAAATTTTTCACCTCTTCGGCAAATTCGCCCCGGGCCATTTGCGCGGCAAATTTTTTGGGAAAAACGATCTTTATGCCCGATGCCAGCCGCACTTCTATTTGTCCTTCCTCCTCCCCGCCCCCGCGATTGTTTTCCGCCGCCGGCCGGCGGTTTTTTTCTTCAAAAATTTTCCCCTCCGAATCGTTGCCGTCGCTTGCGTTTTCCCCGACATCGGGCAAAATCAGCCGGCCGTCTTTCAACATCCCCGCAAATTCAAAAGTGGCCGCAAAATTTTTCGCCGCCAGCGGCGCGGCGGCGGGAGAAATGCCGTAATCGGAAACCAAAACCGCCGGCAGATTTTTGGGCAAATTTTGCCCGGCAAACCGCGCGGCCAAGGCGGCAAAAAGCGAAGGTCTTGCCGCCGCGGCAAAAATTTCATTTTGCCGGAGATTTTTCGGATAATCAAAAAGCGGCGGGGCGGCGGGAGCAACGGAATAATTTCCGGCAAACCGCTCCAAGAAACCGAAATGGACCAGCGCGCCGATTTTTGCCGATGCCGCGCCGCAAAATGAACCATAACCCAAGCCTCGTGCCAGCGATATCCGAGAATGCGGCCCTTGCCCCAAATCGTCAAAAATTTTTTTTGCCGCCAAGACCGCGGCCGGCAAATCCAGCGCAGGATAAGCACGGCTACGGATTTTTTTGCCCGCGCCGGAATTTTTGTTTTTCCCCAATTCTTGCACCATTTCTTTATTTTTATCTTTTTTTATCTTAACAAATTAAAAATTGGGGCGCAAATAAAAGATTTAGGCTTAAAAAATAGCTTAATCCACAGCCAAGCGGGGTTTTCCACAGGTTGCAGGATAAATTCATTATTTTTATCTCAAATATGAGATAAAAATATATATGCGCCAGCCGTATCCCCTGTGGATAACTCAAAAAAACCCGCCGGGCGAAGCGCGGAGCCGTATTTTAGAGAATCACCCAAGCAATGCCAATCCTTCTTAGAAGGATGCTTGCACTGCATGGGCCTTGGCAAAGTAGTGGACCTGAGGGGGCTCGAACCCCTGAACCTCTTGTATGCCATACAAGCGCTCTACCAACTGAGCTACAGGCCCATTAATATCCTCGGAATTTCAAGCAACTCCTGTAATATTTTCGCAGAAAAGCAATCTATCCTCAAAACTCCTTTATATTCCTTTTTTATGGACAGTTTGCCAATTGTTCTTGGGTCAATTCTTGCCTTATAGAATTGTTTTAGAGAAATATTTGTTGCTTCGGACCAGAATTTTTCTAATTTTTGAATATCTTGGTCTGCCCTACATTGAATTGTACACCTAAATTTACTCTCGTCTATGTTATAGCAATAACGCAATAAATGCAAGAAAATGTATGCGTCCACCCACTTTTGCACTCTTGAGGCATTTGAGTTAATTCCTGGACCTTTAACGACATCGCGAATTGCAACGGCGACAGCTTGTTGCCAAAAGCATAATGCACTCTTCGGGTGTTGTACCAATCCAGCCAGTCAATAAGCAAGCGGTTGAAGTTGTCGGTAAACAGCAGGGCGCCGGTATGGTAATTGGCAAACTCTTCCTGAATGGTGCGGTTGAATCTTTCAAGATGCGAATTCATCTTGGGGCACTTGGGATAGGTATGATAATGCGACAGGCAAAGCTCTTGCAATGCTTGGGAGAAATGCTTCTTGAATTCCGAACCGTTGTCGGTCAGGATATTGGCGATGGGAAACGGAAAAAGCTTGATGACCTTGGCAAAGAATTCCCTGGCCGCCAGCGATGCGTGGCTGGCCGTGGCCCAGGCAAACGCCATTCGGGTGTAGATGTCTTCGCAAGTGATAATATAATACTTCTTGCCAAAGATGACCAATTCAACCGTATCAAAGGCTACCATGTGGCCGGGATACAATGCTTTGAAATGCTTGGGCTTCCGTAAAACCTTCTTGGGTTTTCGTTTGACAATCCGGCCGAAATGGTTGATCTTTTGCGGGAAGGTGCGCAATCCGCCCAGATCGCCGATCAGCCGTCCGATGGTGGTAATGCTTGGGCATTCCAAACCATTGGCGGCGCAGAAAGCCAGCAATTCCGGATACAGCTTGTCCTTGCCCAGATTGGGATGGATTTCCCGCAAGCGCTTGATCTCAACCTTGATTTGGTCGGCCCAGAGGCGCTTGCGCTTGGTTTTGGGCGCCGTGCTTTTCTCGCTCAAGGATTCCAGTTTCCCGTTTCCCTTTAAAAGCTGGCTTCTCCATAGTTGCAAGGTGCGCTTGGCTTTGCCCGAATGGTCAATGGCGGCTTTGAGGCCATGCTTTTCCCAGAATGCCAGAATACGAGCTTTCTCCAATGCTTTTTTAGTGATCATATACCGATACCTTAATGCATCAGTATATACCGTTAAAAAGCCTTTGATTCCAGTATATTTGCAGTGAATATGATTGTAAAATTCCATGAAGCTACGGCTTCAAGGAGTGCAATATGTATGTGAACTTAGACACAAACCGAAAAAACGCATCAATAACTATCATTAAATTGCCTACTACAAGTGCCCCCACCCAATCCGGAATCGAGGTTTTAAGGGGAAAATAGAGCGTTTTTCGAGATTCTTGCCCGACCCCTCTCGGTCGGAGTTTAATTGAGCATTTTAGTACAAATCGAACATTTGAACACTTATGAATATCGGTTCCGGCAAAAGTTTGGCAAACTTGTTCATAGCTTTGCGCCGTTAAATACGGCGAGAGCGGCGAACTGACAGTGATCGTTTTGACGGTATCACAATTCTTTTGCCCGCACCAAACAAACCGGCAGTTACCACATTGGCAATCAATCTTTCTTGGCAAAACAAAAGTTATCCGCGTTCCCAGCGACGCCAAACCGCCCACCAAGCCCTCGCAAGCCACGCCTAAATCGCCGGAGTTGTGCGGCGGAAACTCCCAACCAAACATCATAATTTTTGGCGGTGAAGAATTCATTTTGCATCCGAAATATAATTAAAAAATTCCAATCAACTCTCATTTTTCACGTTTTCAATCTTTTCAATAACCCCGTCCTTCATCCAAATGATGCGGTCAACGTATTTTCGGTCGTCGGGTTCGTGGGTCACCATCACGACCGTCTGTTTCAATTCGCGGTTCAGTTTTTTAAAAAGGTTCAAAACCACCTCCGACGACGCCGTGTCGAGATTCGCCGTCGGTTCGTCGGCAAAAACGATCTTGGGATTGTTGATCAGCGATCTAGCGATGGCCACACGCTGCTGCTCTCCGCCCGACAGTTCGCTGGGATAATGGTTGAAGCGATCTCCCAAACCGACCAGATCAAGCAATTCAATCGCGCGTTCGCGGTCATGATTCCCTTCCAAGGCCAACGCCGGCAAAAGAACGTTTTCCAAGGCACTCATCTCGCCGATAAGAGCGTATTCCTGAAAAACGTAACCTAGATAGTGCAACCGGTATTCGGTTTTTTGGACATCGGTCAACTCCGCGATATTGGTGCTGTTAACCAAGATTTTACCGGCAGTCGGAGTATCAAGTAAGCCCAGTTGGTGCAAAAGGGTTGACTTGCCGGAGCCGCTGCGGCCCATAATCGCGACGAACTCGCCACTGCCGACCTCAAATGAAACCTCTCTTAATGCCTCCGTTGGAATTTTCCCCGGATAAGTTTTGACCAGATTTTCAACTTTTATCATAATTTTGATTTAAAAACGCCAGATGCACGGATCAGCCCCAGATCGCTTTTATGATATCCTGCTTGGCCACCATCCACGCCGGTATGCGCCCAGCCAGATAACCGGCGACAAAAAAGCTTGATATGGCCACCGCGATTTTCACCGGAGTATAATACAAAGTAAGATTCGCAAGATTGGCAACCAGTACAAGCGGATGGGCTTTAAGAAAAGGCACGGTTATGCAAAAAACCAGCGCCAAACCGATGATTACTCCGAAAAAAGTGTAAAAAAGGGATTGCATTATGTACGCGTTGATAATGATGCTTTGTTTTATGCCGATGGCCTTGAGGATTCCTATCTGCCGGCGTTTGTTCAGCGCATTGACATAGATAATCACAAATATCACGATCGCCGCCACCAAAATGCTGATCACGCTTAAAATCACAGAAATCATGTTGATCGCGGCCAAAAAGTCGGTAAGCTGTCCCAAAAAAATATTGTAATCCTGCACTTTCAATTCAGGAAACATCGATTTTATCTTGGCAACGTAAAAATCATCGGAACGCAACGTTGAATCGGTTTTCACCATAATTTGCGACGCGCTATCATGCACCGAAAGGATCGATTCCGCTTCGTTGGCGGTGATAAATATCTGGCCCGACCGCATCGTATCATCATAGATTCCTTTTACAGTATAGGCCTTGGCTACGCCGTTGGAATACGCCAGCCTCACCTTGTCGCCGACTTTTACGCCGCCCAGATCGTCTGATGTTTTGGCTTTGTACCCTCCGGCCATCGCCGATCCGATCATAATTTGATCCGTATCGGCGGCATCCAAGTTTTTACCGTCAAGCAAGAGCCGGCTGGTCGTAGACAATACTTGCTCCTCTTCTCCGGGATCGATACCGACCACTAAACCGGAAACGGTTTTGAATTTGCCGTTTTTGTCTTTGTCGAAAGACAAAGCCCCGGCGGCAATATAATGCCGCGCGGTCGCCACCACGCCGGGAATCGTTTCAATTTGCGCCCGGACTTTGGTCTGCTCATCAATAAATTCCTTGATCTGCGGTTGGGTCCGCGGACTGATGATGATATCCGAACTTAAAAGATTTTTCGCCGAATTTATCATCTCCTGATAAACTCCCGAAATTATTCCGGTAATCACCATCATTTCAAAAAAACTCAAAGACAGCACCAGAATCAAAAGAAACAGCGTCGATTTACCTCCCCGCGTGATTGATTTACGGGCGATTAAAAACGCCGCGGACAAATCATTTGTTTGGCTTGATGAATCGTTTTTCATTATCGTTTCTATATAATATAATCCCGCGATTCGTTATTTGGTGTCCAGAACGATTTTTTGGCCTTCATCAAGACCGGAAACGATTTCCACCATTCCATCGTTGCTCTCAATGCCCGTTTGCACAATTTGTTTTACCGTCTGTTTTTTTTGCAGTATTTGCACGAATTTGTCGCTGCCATCTTGGGCGACGGCGCTGGCTGGGACAACGATTGCGCCATCGTGGACCACGGTTTTTATCAAAGCATTGACAGTCATTCCGGACCGTATCCGGTCGTCTAACTGACTGAAATCAACCGTTGTTTTGTAATAAACCGCGCCGCTGATGATTGTTTCCGCCGGATCGATCGCGGTGACGGTTCCCGCCAAATGATCGCTACCGAGAGCGTCA
The DNA here is from genome assembly GCA_002423555.1 of Patescibacteria group bacterium UBA6102. Taxonomy (GTDB): domain Bacteria; phylum Patescibacteriota; class Minisyncoccia; order Minisyncoccales; family UBA5738; genus UBA5738. The sequence continues at coordinate 10,105 of DIWQ01000046.1, read as the reverse complement.
AGCGCAATATCAACGGACTGCCCGGTTTTCACGTTGATAATATTGTTTTCGGAAACGTTCAGTTTTATTTGCATACCAGCCGAAGGAATCAGAACCGCGGTCGGAACCGCCGGAGAAACGATTTCGCCAACATTTCCGTTGGTCGCAGTAATGACACCGCCAACGGGCGCAACGATTGTTAAATCGTTGATTTGTCCGCGAATAAGCTCTTCGGCGACCTGCGCCTGATTGATTGCGGCGATTACGATTGCGGCATCGGTCTGGCGCGCGGGCGCCGCGGTCAGCGCCAATTGGTCCTGTGCGGATTTTTGCGCGCCAGAAGCCGCATCAACTCCGGCGCCAGATGATTTCAACGCCGCTTGAGCCGCCATTATGATATCCAGCGCTCCGCTGATTTCATTTCGCGCCGTCAAAATGCCGGTGCGGTAACCCTGATAGACCGCATCATCGGCCAGATTCTCGGCATTATAAGAATTTACGGTAGCGGCAATATCGTTTAGAAATTTCTGGATCAATCGAAGATTGGTACTGCTTTTTGCCAGAGCATCCGGTAAATCGCCGGCATTTTGGGCCGATAAATCCTTAACCGATTTTTCCCATTCATCCAGAATAGTTTCAATATTTTTCCGCTCATAATTGACAGACAATTTTTTATCTATGTCGTTTTCGGTAATCCGATATTCCGCCGTGCCGGCGGCGCTGGTGATCGTAACATTGAAAGAAGGGTTCGGGCCGGCGGGATCGGTAAACAGGCGGTCGGCGTAATTGCGCACCGCGTCATCGGCCTTGGCGTAAGCGTCCCTTATCGAATTTGAAGCGCCTTGGCGCGCAGTGTCGTCCGCAGATTGGGCATTGGCGAGAGCTTTTTGGGCATTGGCCGCGGCAGTTTGCGCCAGAATGATGTTTTCCGACGACGCTCCGGCAAGAAGCTGGTTTAATTTCGCTTGCGCGGCGTCAACGCCGGCCTGAGCCTGATTGAGCTGGTCTTCAAGCTGGCTGGTATCCTGTTCGGCTAAAATTTGCCCGGCGGCAACGCTATCCCCGGTTTTGACTTTCAGTTCCACCATCTTGCCGCCGGTTTTGAAATACAAATTCAAGGTTTGCGGCGGCTCAACCGCGCCGCTGGCCGAAACTTCCTGCGCAATCGCACCCTTTTGCGCCGTTGCCGTGACGAATTTGGCCGTGGCGGATTCATTCCAAAAAAACAATGCCGCTCCGCCAATGGCAACGATAATGGCAATAATGGTAAAAATTGTTTTTTTTGGCATGGTTGCGGATTATTTTAATTTTGAAACATCACTCATTTGATTTCCCTAAATATTCTTTTTGCCAAACCGGTTCCATGGTTTCAATCACTTTTTCGCCGTATTTTTCCATGCCTTTTTGATAGTCGAAATCTTCCAAGGCTTCTTTTGCGGCCGGATCAATCGGCTTTGGCCGGTATTCGTCCAAAAGGCTTTTCATCACGCAATAATGGTCCTTGACGGGGCATGGCGCCAGCAAATCGCCCATTTCCTCGGGCTTTCTGTCGAGGGCGTATTCTTTCTGCCATTTTCTGATGGATTCAAAAAACGGATTGCGGAAAACATCGTTGAGATTGCCGCCTTTTTTATAAACATCGTTGATATTGACCGGCGAATACGGATTGAACACGCAAGGCGTAACATTGCCGTTCCATTCAATGTAAAAATATCCGCCCGGTTTGCCCGCCGAAATACAACCGTCGGTAACAGGCGCGCTGTTCCAGAAATCCGCGATAAAAAGCTTGCGATCTTTTATCAAATGCTGGGTGCGCCGGTACATCGCCAACCGCTGCTCGGGACTGACCATCAAATCCAGCCCTTTAGCCCTCCCGATGGGCATAATCTGAAAAATCCAACCATAGACCGCGCCGCATTCATTGAAATAGTAATTCATTAATTCGTCGCTTACCGCGATTTCGGCGTTGTTTTTCGTGGCGGTGACCGAAATTCCGAACGGCACGCCCGCTTCTTTGAGATTTTTCATGGCCTGCGCGATTTTTTTGTGCATCCCCGGACCGCGGCGGGCATCGGTATCTTTTTCAAAACCCTCAACAGAAATCGCCGGCGAAATATTGCCCGCTTCCGCGATTTTTTGGGCCATCTCCTTGTCAATCAAGGTGCTGTTGTCGTACATCAAAAAATAATTATCGGGATGCGCTTTTGCCAGATCAATCATCGTTTTTCCCTGATCCTGATAAAGCAGCGGCTCGCCCCCTGAAATAACCGTAAAATACGATCCCCATAATTCGGTTTTCTCGTCGATTATCCGGTTCAGCACATCCCATGACAATTTTTCCGCAGATGCCGAAGAACTGTTGGCATAACAGCCGAAACATTTCAGATTGCACAATTTTCCGGGACTGATAAGCAAGAACCCGGGAGGATTCTGGCCAAATTCCAGGCGGAATTTATCAATTTGCGGCTTGGGTTTCAAATAGATGTTTTGAATGAAGGAATCCACCAGCGCCTTGCGCACCGCCGGCGCGTTTTCCGCGTTCCGGTAAGCTTTGTCCGCCATCGCGAGAATGCTTCTTACCATGTAATATTTGTCTTCCTGAACCCGGCGCGGAAAATTTTTATCGGCCAGTATCGCTTCTTTTATCTTTTTGTCGGCGAATTCAATGATACTTTTCCTGATCATGTCGTTGGAAACCAACGCTTCCAACGACTTGCCTTTGAAGTTTGCCAATATTTCCTCCAAAAGATTTTGATTCAATGTTTTTTCCATATCGTTTTATTTTTTATTCTTTTTATACCCCGTCAGCTTGCTATGGGGTATAAAAAGAATGAGGAGTCCAGAGGAAACATCCTCTGGTTGCGGCGGGGTTAATACCCCGACGCAAGAACCCAATTTATTTATTAAAATATTTTGCCATCGTTAATTTGCGCGTAATAATTTTTACATATATTTATGTTAAATTTGCAATTCGCGAACCCTTTCCTCAATCCTCTTGGCCACGTTGCGGCAAAAATCGCGATATTCCCCGGAATCAGTGTTCAAGCCTTCAATCGCCTTTCTCTCTTCGGCAAAATCAAGCGGCTTTCCGATTATGATCTCGGCGGTTTTTTTGAATTTCAGACCGCCATGAGGCGGCATTAATTCCCGCGTTCCCCTCAACGCCGCCGGCAATACCGGAATGCCGCTGTCCAGATGCAACTTGCCCACGCCGAATTTGAACTCGCGCATAACGCCGTCGTAAGCCCGGCCGCCCTCCGGATAAATCACCAAACAATATCCGTTTTCCAACATCTTGATCGCAACATCAATCGCCCGCTTTTTCGATTCGTTGCTTTTGCGGTTGACGGGTATCACGCCGCCCCATAAATAAACCAGATTGCGGCATATTTTTTTGAAACCGCCATACTGGTCGATCTGGGAAATAAACGTAAATTTCCGCGGCGTACAAATATAACCGCTCATAAACCAATCCGTATGGCTTAAATGATTTGACGCCAAAATAAAATTTCCGCTTGCGGGAATATTTTCCCAACCTTTGATATCTTTGATAAAAATAGTTCTTACCGGTACCGCCAAAACCATTCGCGAAACAGTTGAAATTAATTTATTCATTGTTTTTTAAAAGGAATAAACCGAATATTTGTCATTCCATCAACTTCGCGCCTGAACCCGGCGATTGTCCGGCGCCGCCGGCAATCTCTTCGATAATTTCACGGCAAGTCTTGATTTCGCGAATCCCTCCCGCGCACGTACCGCACAACAACATTGCCAGATCGGCATTGGCGCCGCCTTTGTTCCCCATAAACCGCTCGGATTTCATTTCTTCCATGAGCGGATTTTTCTTCTCGATTTTATGAATGTTTTCGGCGAATTTATTTTTTATCATCCGCACCGGATAGCCGGTGAAACGCGCCACAACAACAATGTCTTCACCGGTCGCGCCGATAACCGCGCTCTTGTAACTCTCGCTTATCTGACATTCGGCCGCCGCCAGAAAACGGGTGCCGATCTGAACGCCATCGGCGCCCAATATCAACGCGGCGGCAAATGTCGGGCCGTCGCAAATTCCGCCGGCGGCGATCAAGGGTATGTTTTTTATCGCTTTCCGCGCCTGCGGCACCAAACACATTGTCGTACTCTCGCCAATGTGTCCGCCTGATTCCAAACCTTCAACCACCACCGCGTCCGCGCCGTTGTCCTCCATTTTTTGAGCCAACCGCACGCAGGGAACCACCGGAATGATTTTGATTCCCGCTCTTTTGAGATGAGGCATTGCCGGCAAAGGATTGCCTCCCCCGGTAAACACCGCCGCAACCTTATGCTTGATGGCCACTGTGGCAAGGTCGGCTGATCCGGGATTCTGCATTAAAAGATTGACGCCGAACGGTTTGCCGGTCAGTTCTTTGGTTTTTTTAATTTCCTCGTCCAGCCATTCCGGCCCGGCAAAACCGGAACCGATCACGCCCAAACCGCCGGCGTTGGAAACCGCCGAAACAAGAATTGATTCGGAAACTCCGGCCATGCCTCCCTGGATGATCGGATATTTTATGCCCAAAAGCTTTGTTAATTTATTATTCCTAAACATAGCTAACAGCTTTTGGGTATATCGGCCCTAAAAAAATTTAGCATAATAATTTTTAATTTCAGTCCTGAAATAAAAGCGCAATGATTTGATTTGACACCTTTTCTGAATCAATCTTTTTATTGAGAAATGAATATTCCAAAAGCAATCCGTCCATCATACCGGTAAGCATGGACGTCAAAATTTTGCCGTCGACTTTTTCGGTTAATTTTTTGCTCGCCATCATTTCTTCGATCACAGGTTGAATCAAAGAGGCAACCTGTTCTCTCAATCGGGCGATGTGTTTTGATATTTTGTGTTCGTCGGGAGACAATTTCAGCATCAAGGCTTTAATAAGATTCTTTTCTTTAAAACCGAAATCCAAGTAGTTTTTGATCAATTTATGCAGTTTCTTGTCGGTTGTACTTTCATTCATCGCTTGGGAAACCGACAAGCTTAAATCATTGAAAACATTTTCAAGAACTTTTTCATAAATCTCGGCCTTGCCGACAAAATGATAATAAAGCGCCGCCTTGGTAATATTGAGTTTTTTGGCAATATCGCCCATCGAAACGCCCAAATAGCTGTATTTTGAAAACAGCCGGCGCGCCGTATCGATAATGTATTTCTTGGTATCTCCGACAATATTCTCGGATTGTTTCGCGATTGTTTCCATAGTTTTGCCTTATTGCTAACTTACCGCTCGGTAAGTTAATTGTAATTTAACAAATCAATGAATTTATGTCAACGGTTTTTTGTTTTTGTCATTTGTTTTTAACAAAAAGCCAGCTTCAAAGCGCTGGCAAAATCTAAAAATATTCTTTTTTCTTTAGTTGTCCTATGATGGTTCCTACGATGATTAATATAATTATCAAAGCAACCATCGTTAAGGTTAACTGCATGTCTTTTCACCTCCTTATTTTAAATGATTCTAAAAGAGATATTAGCTTGAATGAAAATATTTGTCCACCTATAAAATAGAAAACTATGGAATAGAGATTGGATTAAAATATCATTAAAACCGCCGAGATGATACTCGGTGGTTTTCGATTTAAATTCAAGCGACCCGGCTCGGTCACTTGAATTAGCACAGTCTGGTGCCCCCGCCAGGAATCGGACCTGGATCTAGAGCTTAGGAGTCTCTCGTTCTGTCCATTGAACTATGGGGGCGGCAAGGAGAAGTTTAGCAAAAAATACGCTTGTTGGCAACGGAATTCAATGTTAAAATGAACGAAATTGATTTTTAAACTTTGAATTATGGCTTCAAGATCTCTTTCCCCCATCATTTCCGTGGCCAAAAAGGTTTGCCCGGCGGTGATCACCATCGTGGTTTCCAAAGACGTTTCCCGCGTGGAAGGTTTTTATTTCGTGCCCCTGGGCGACCGGCAAACCGTGGTTCCCAAAATCAACGACTCCGGAGAAAAAACAAAGATCGGCGGCGGTTCGGGATTTATCATTTCTCCCGACGGCTACATTCTCACCTGCTCCCATGTGGTTGACGATACCGACGCCAGCTACACCGCCATCGTTGACCCGGAACACAAGTATGAATGCCAGGTGCTGGCCAAAGACCCGCTGATTGATCTGGCGATCCTCAAAATCAACGCCCGCCAAAAACTGCCCTGTTTAAAAATGGGCGATTCGGAAGCCATTCAACTGGGCGAATCCGTGCTGGCGGTCGGCAATCCGATGGGAGAATTTGACGACACATTGTCGGCCGGCATCGTTTCGGGTTTGAGCCGCAAGATCACCGCCTACGGCGGCAGTAAAATGCAAGAAACCAGCCTGCGCGGACTGATCCAAACCGACGCGGCCATCAATCCGGGAAATTCCGGCGGCCCGCTGGTCAATATGCGGGCGCAAGCCATCGGCGTCAACACCGCCACGGTGATGGGCGCGCAAAACCTGTGTTTTGCGATTCCGGTGAACTATGCCAAAAAAATGATGGAGGAAGTGCTGAAATACGGCAAACTTAAACGGCCGTTTATGGGTATCCGCTATGTGATTTTAAATCCCGAAATCGCGCAAGCCAACAAACTGCCGGTGGATTACGGCGCGCTGATCGTGCGCGAAACTTTCGGCGAACCGGCAGTGATTCCGGGAAGCGCCGCCGATCTGGCCGGCTTGAAAGAATATGATATTATTTTGGAATTCGGCGGACAGAAAATCTCCCACGAGCGACTGTTAACCGATATTTTGCAGGATTGCAAGATCGGCGATGAAATTCCCATGACGGTCTTGCGGGACGGCAAGATTTTCAAACTCGGCATCCGTTTGCTGGAAAGAAAAAACTGTTAAAACCTCCCAAGCAAAAACGGCCTCACGGCCGTTTTGTTTTTCGTGTTTCCCGCCCCTCAACTCATTTCTCATCCACTATTTATTGCCCCTTGCTCAATTTGGGCACCAGCATCGCCACGTAAATCGCGGCCACGCCCACCACGCCATAGACAATGGTTTCCAGCGTCGGCACGCCGCCCAACAATTGATTCACCAAATTGAAATCAAACACCGCCAATCCCCAATTAAGTCCGCCCACAATCACCAGCACCAAGGCGGTAATGTCAAGCCAAGTAAGTTTCATAAATTTATTTTAAATTCTAAATTAACGAACACTCGCCCGACCTTTTGGTTATTATTGGATTATACAATATATTTTCGGCAAATTAAAATTGCCAAGGCGATGAGCGGCGCTTTATCTGAAATAATTCAAAATTTTAGCGCACGCATCAACCCCGTCAAAACTTTTGTCCGCTTGAGAATCGGCGGCGCGCACCAGCGCGGCAATTTGGGCGGCATTCCGCGCCCGCCGGCCGTAACCGTGCCGCTCAATGAATTCGGCGTTCCTTTCTTCCTGTCCCGGAATCGGATCAATCAAAACCATCTTTTTTTTCAGCGCCAGGCATTCGGAAACAATCAGCCCGCCGGGCTTCCCCACCACCACATCGGCGCTTTTCATATACTCATCAAGCCGGGCGGTCCAATTGATCAATTTAAAATTTTTCCGCCGGCCGATTTGTTCCTTGATTTTGCGGTATAAGCCGGCATTGCCGCCGCAAACCATAATCAAATTTATCGGCGGATCCAAAGCCAGCAGATCTTCCAGCGCCGGAATGATAAATTCTTTGGAAAGGCGGCTCACGAAAACCACTGTCTTAAAGCCGTTTCTTATGCCCAGTTTCTTTTTGATCTTTTCCCGATCATAGGATTCATAAAATTTCTTCCCCACCGGAATGCCGCTCACTTCAATTTTATCTTCGGGAATGCCGATGCGCGCCAAGTCGGTTTTCACTTCCGGCACCGGCGCAAAATAACGGTCTATCGCCGGCACATTATAATAGGAGTGGCCGTGATAGTCCGTCACCACCACCGCCAAAGGAACGTGCGGGAAAATTTTTTTGCAGGGCGGCGCCACCATCGGCGCGGGAATGACATTGGTAAAGATAACTCCGTCGGGAGACTCTTTTTTCAAATAATTTGAAATGCGGCGGCGAAAAAGCCGGTGAAACCCGCCGGCTTTGCGGAAGGCCGCCGAAACCGGCGGTTTGTCAAAAGTCTGGTAAACCGCGCCCCACGCCAACGGCAGATAGTCGCTGGCAATGTCATAGAATATTTCAAAAAACTTCCCCAGCCGCGGCTCAATCTCGCACAAATCAACATGCTTGACATTGATTTCCGGCAAATTTTGGCGCGCGTATTCTTCCAGCGCTTGCGCCGCACGGATATGCCCCCAGCCCGCCCTCGTTGAAATGACCAGTATTTTTTTTGCCATAAAGTCCGTTATCCGCAACGATCGGCCTCAAACCTTGCTTTGGTGAATCGTCGCAAGAATTCGTTTTCTTCGTCGCCGGCGCCCCAAAAGTCCAATTGGGTTTGCCGCAAAAAAACCGCCCGCCCCGTGTCTTTCCATTTGCGCACCGCGATTTTGTTGACCAGTTTATCAACATCGCCGTCTTTCCAGATTTCCGCCAGCAACTGCCGCCGCACCCATTCAAAAGACATCGCCCAGATCAATTTCGTTTTATATTGGCGGTCATCGGAAATGAAATATACCCTTCCCCAGTAGAGCTTGTTGTTTTGATCCGTCTTGAATTTTTCCTTGACAATCCTCATCAAATTTTAATTTGCCAAAAGCCATTTATATAACGGGATCACTTTCACAATTTTTCCATCAATTTTTCTTTCGTCTTCTTGTTCTCGCGTAATTACCGTCCCCTCGTTTAAATCAAAAATTTTCATCGCTTCCAAAACACCTTTTATTTCTCGTTTTTCATTTGTTTGCTGAATGCTTTTAGTCGCTTGAATCACCGCGGCAATTTTTATTTTCCCTTTAACCACAAAATCACATTCAAACGAATTTCTGTAATAAAACAATTTTTTGTCCGCAGCGGCAAGTTTCGCGAATACCGCGTTCTCCAATAGACGGCCATAATTTTCGCTGAAAGCAAATGACGCCGTTTCAATAAATCCGTTATCAACCGCGTAAACTTTTTTGGGGTAATTTTCCTGTTTTTTTAATGAATACCGGTAATTGGAAATTTCCGACAATAAAAACGATTCTTCAAAAAAACCGACATATTCTTTGGCGGTTTTCCCCTGGATTTGGGAAAATTTGCCCAGTGAATTATAGCTGTAACCTTGCCCGATATTAGAAAAAAGATATAAAAGCAAGCTTTCCACTTCTTTGGTTTTCTTAATCTCAAACCGAGGAACAATGTCTTGATATAAGATGCTCCGATAATAATTGGCCAACAGTTCCCGCTTTAATGTATCATTTCGCTCCAAAACTATTTCGGGAAATCCGCCCATCTTTAAATATTCATCGCAAAGACCGATTAGAGCCGGGCCATTTTCGGCGATTGCCAACTCCTCCTTGGCCTCAATTCCTTTAATCGCGGCGATTTCCTGAAAATTGAAAGGGTGGATTTTTTTGACTATTTGCCGCCCGGAAAGCAAGGTTGCCATTTGCGCCCCCAACAACCGAGAATTGGAACCGGTGATAAAAAATTTCACACCGCCCTTTTCATAGAGGTCTTTGACAAACACTTGCCATTTGGGAAAAAATTGCGCCTCGTCAAGAAAAACAAACACACGCCCCTTCTTGGGCTTGGCCGCGACCCTATATTCATCAAACAATCGTTTTAAATTGGCGGGATCATTCTTATAGCTCTCCAGCACCGGTGATTCCAAATTCAAAAAAAGAATATTGCCCGGATAAACTTTTTCTTGGTCCATTAAACGATTGATAATCTGCTTCAAGACTGTTGATTTACCGCATCGGCGCACTCCCAGCAAAGCAATGATATGTTTGGTCGCCGCATAGCTCATCAAATCATTGAGACACTCACGCTCAAAGCCAGCCTCCGGTTTTTGGCCGCGCCAATGTTTGTTCTGTTCCGCCAATAATTGTTCAAACATATTATTAGTAATAGATTACTAATTAAGTATCATTAATTAGTAATATACTACCAATTAATTTAATGTCAATCCCCCGTTTGGAATTTGTGCTTTGGCGCTTGCGTTTTAACGAACGTTAAAGCGGCATATTGCCGTGCTTGCGGGCGA
>DIWQ01000063.1 GCA_002423555.1 Patescibacteria group bacterium UBA6102 | reverse complement strand
GCCGATTGGGCGAATTCCCGCAAACTGGACTACGCCATTGAAACGGTGTTTAAAAAATGGCTGGAGTTGGACCGGCTTAAACCCAAGGAAGTGGTCAAAAAACCGTTCTATCGCGGCGATCCGATGATTTGGTCGGAAAACCGCAAAAAGTGGTTTGTGATCACCGCCGCCGGTGAATGGCTGGAATATGCCGACAAAGAAGAACTGATTGAATGGCGCATCATTGACTAAAGTCAAGAATCAAATTATGATTTATCTGCGATTTCAGTGAATATCAAATTGATTCGTTTTTTTGTTTTTAAATTAATTTTTAATTTGAAATTTGAAATTTTTAAACAAGGTTTAATTTTGAAATTTTTAAACATTGAAATATTAAAAATTGTTTGAAAATTAAAAATTATAAATTAAAAATTTTATAACGATGCTTAACTACTATGATTTGCGGCGCGGCGTGCAGTTTATTCTGGACGGCCAACCCCACGAAGTGCTGGAATTCCAGCAAATCAAAAAGGCCCGGGCCGCGGGACTGCTTCAGGCAAAGATCAAAAATCTCATCACCGGCAAGGTGCTGGAGCGGACTTTCCACCAAGGCGACAATTTTGAGGAAACCGAAATTGAAAAGATTTCAGCAAAATTCATTTACGCCAACAAGGACAAATTCGTCTTTTGCCGCGCCGGCGATCCCTCAAAAAGATTTGAGCTTTCCGAAGACCAAATCGGCGGAAGCGCAAAATTTTTGGCGCCGAATATGGAAGTTCAAGCTAATGTTTATGAAAGCCAGATCATCGGCGTTGATTTGCCCATCAAAGTGCAATTGAAAGTGAAAGAAGCCGCGCCGGGAGTGAAGGGCAACCGGGCACAATCGGGCACCAAGGCGGTGGTTTTGGAAACCGGCGCGACTATTCAAGCGCCACTGTTCGTCCAAGCCGGCGACGTTTTGGAAATCAACACCGAAACCGGCGAATACTCAAAAAGAGTGTGAGAATTATCATTTATCATTTATCATTTATAAATTATTAATTATTATTTATTATTTATTATTTATTAATTATTATTTATTAATTGTCGTCGCCAAACCAAAAAACGCCTGACGGCGTTTTTTTGATGAAAATTTTTAAAAATCTTCTTCGGCGAATTTTCTTGCTTTCTTTTCTTTTTTCGGCGCCCCCGATCTTTTTTCCTTTGCTTTATTTTTTATTTCAATCAATCTCTCCAGCAACGCGCCGATGCCCGCCACACTGATGGAAAAAGAAACCACTTTGTTGCGCACATCGCTGATTGTCGCTTTCGCTTCTCCAACGGCACCCTTGACTTCATTTTCAATGGCAACCAATCGCCGGAAAGCTTTTATTGAGAAAAACAGCACCACCAACAACAGCAAAAACCAAGTCAGAAAAAACAATGCGCCGAAAAAATAAAAAATGGTTTCAATCATGAATGGAAATTATTTTTGTTTTGCGTTTCCATTTTCGCGCGAAAATCCTGCCGCGTCAAGCCGCAAAAAAATTTACGGCTGAAATAATTCTTCGTCAATGAATCGCACTTGATTGACGCCGTCAAACTGCTCGGCGGTCGCTTCAATCTGCGCCCGCAGAATTCCGGTGCGGCACGCGCCGCCGCCGGTTTTGTTCTGCGGGTCAGCAAATTCCAAAGTCAAAATCCCCTCTTTTAAATTCGCGCCCTTCAATTCAACTCCTGCCAGTGGAAATTCGCTGGTGATACCCGCGGCAATCTCTTCATCGGTTAAATCCCCTTTTATCAATAAATTCACCGCGTCTTGAATCGGCGTTGGCGTAACCGCAATTTCGCGTCCAACAGCAACCAGTCCCGCAGGAGAGCACATTATATTCCCCGATTCATCCTTATCATTTTCGGGATTGTAATAATAGAGTGAAATTTCGCGCATTCGCCCGCCGGCGTTTTGGCGGTCTTCCGGCGGCATTATGTTTTGGGATTCCCCCGGCGTTTGATTTTTCACTGCCAACCGGCCTTGCCAAACCGCCCACCCCGCCGCCAAAGCGCCAACAACCAAAATCGCAAAAATTATCTTTTTCATATTTATGGGTCTGCCGCCAATTTCGTTCTGAAGCTAATTTGGCGACAGACCCTGATATTTTTGTTTATTTTCCAAAATGCCTCGCGCCCCCGCTCCGGGGCAATCTGTTCCACCTTTCGCACGAAAGGTTCTTTAAAAAGCAAAAAACGCGGCGGCGGCGAATCGACGAACTACTTTGCGCCGGAAATCCGAAAGAGAGTCTGGCGTTGAACAAGGCGGGCAAAATGCATATATCCGCGCACATATGCCCGAAATCCGTGAACCAGTCAAAACTCGGCGTTTTGGTCGCCTCGCTTCATCCGTTTTTTACAGCCGCAAACGCAATCTTCGGGGCATTGACAGCAACGAAAGCAATAGATCGGATTGCACGGGCAGGCATCCTGCGGATTTTCCAGCGGCATTTTGCAAGTCTTGCACTTGTCAAACTCCTGTTGAGAGTCTTTAAACATATGTTTATGTTATTTTTAATTTTAATTTATAATCCGGGAACCTGCCGTTATCAATTGTCAAATTTCGCGACTTTGGCTTCAAGGCGCGCCTTAAGGTCGTCTATCGGCCGCAAAGAAACTTTCTCCACCGAATCTTTTTCGTAATAGGAAAACGGATTATCCAAATCGCGCAAAAGAAAGAGCATATAAAACAAGATGAAACCGACGAATAAGACAAAAAACAGGCTTTCGTGATATGGTTCCAGCCGCAAAAATATCATTCCGGCCACCAAAAGAATGCTGATCGCTTCGGCAATGGCATAGGCCGATTCGGAGAAGCTGGTTTCGCGAATAGTGTGCACCCGCAAAACCTGTTTTCTGATCGCGGCCTGATCTTGCTTCAAGCGGCTGATAAAAGTCGCCTGGCTCGCCGTTTCAACGGCGACAAAGTGATCGGTGAATTTATCAATTGACTCCATCAAATTGCGCGTGCGAATATTTTTGGCAAGCCATGCCAAAAGATCATCCGTAAATTTTCGGCAATAATCAAAACCTGCCCGGCTGGCGGGAATATTTTTGCTTTGATGCACATAAATAAACTCGTCGGCAATGGAATCGATATTTGACGCGATTTCGCCCGGAATTTTCTCGGCCTCTTTATAATCGGAGAGAACGCCCGATAAAATGAATCCAATCAAAAAAATATTCGCCGAAATCAGAGCTCCGAAAAACGCGCTGAAAGTCAAAAATTCAATCCCGAAATAATGAGTCGCCACCTTCAATCCCGTTATCAACGCCAAAACGGGAATTATTTTGAGCATCAGTATCCATTTTGTTCCAAAAAATTTTTTCATCGCATTCTCATCGTTAAACCAAACCGCCAAACTCGTTCAGTATACCATATTCCGGAGCCTGAATCTATCGCCGCCCGCCCGCCACCATTCGCCCATCCATTTCAAGCTGAAAATCACCTCTCTTTGATCTCGGCCACGGGCAATCACTATATCCCACACCCTCCAGTTTCAATTCACTTTCCATGCAGTTGTTTAAAAAAGGCTTTTCGCAAAATACATCGCCAAAGCTCCGGCGGTAAAACTTATTATTCCCAGTACGATTGATTTTGATATTTTCATATATTTTTTATACCTTGAATTACGAAACGCCTTGTATTTTGGGGTCTATCTCCGTGTAACCGCGAGATACCCTATTTTAACACAAAATCCCGCGCGGGCGGGATTTGCTGGCGAAGGCGGCCCCAACCGGAGTCGAACCGGTGTTCCTTGGCTGAGAACCAAGTGTCCTGACCACTAGACGATGGGGCCAAAAACCGCCGAACAGCGACATTGTAGCCCAAACGCGGTTTTTTTTCAATCGCCGGAATGCGGTTGGGTCTGTGCCGTTTCCGTTTCGGCGGGAACGACAGTATCGTCGGATTTTTCGGAAGGAGGAATCTGGGAAAGGTAGATCGCGTATTGCGCCAGCTCTTTGAACACGGGCAGGGACGAATATTCGGCGGTATTGGCTTCGGGAGCGACCAATTTAACCAGAATCAAGAATTGCGGATCTTCGGCCGGGAAAAAGCCGATGAAACTCTGCGTAGTTTTATCGGAATATCCCCTTTCGTTGATAT
>DIWQ01000032.1 GCA_002423555.1 Patescibacteria group bacterium UBA6102 | reverse complement strand
CCATATTCATGGGCATATCCCTGCCCGATCATCAGCAGTCCGAAATTCGTTCCGTCTTCCAGAAATACGTGGCGCAACAATCGGCCGTATTTGTCGCGTTCGCCTTGGGCCGGATCGGATTCCAGCCGCACATTTTTGCCCGATAAAATTTCTTTTGCCTTGCTTGACGCTTCGGCGCCGAAACATTCCGCGGATTTTCGCGGATCGGCGATTTCGGGAGTGTCAATCCCGATCACCCGCACCGTGTCAATCGCACTGCCGGCATTCACCTCAAAAGTATCGCCGTCAATCACCCGCGCCACCGCAAAAAATTCACCGTTTTCGCTTTTCGCGCTTTCCTGAATATTTCGCCCGGCATTTTCATCGCCGCCGCGAAAATCAAAAACCCCCGCTACCGCAAGCGACACTGCCGCAATCGCCAAGACTGCTCCGGCCACGGAAAAAACAACCAAAAATTTGCCTTTCATCCGCGTATTATTTTTGGAAACGCCAAACCCCGCAAAAATCACTGCCCCAAATAATGGGTTTGCGCGATCGTGTCGTTAATGTAGAGCATCAAACCGCCGCCGGTGATCGCCGCGATCGCCAGCACCGCCGCGATCATCGGCCAATTGGTTTTTCCTTTGACAATAAACATATTTTGTTTGTTAGACGCCTCCCTGTTCATCATATTATAACACGCTTTGTTTTCCCGGCAATAATGCGGAGTGCAACCATTCACCGGGTTTAAAATTAAAGGGGACTATCCCTCGTTACTGCGAGGGATAGTCCCCTTTAATTTTTAAATCCAGTAAGCAATCGCTCAAATGTTGGGAGAACATTTGATTTCTGGTATAATCTAGGAAATATGAAGAAAACGGAGCTGATATTCAATATTATTCTGGTGGGAGGGGATTTTTTGATGATACTGGCGGCGGGAAGCGGAGCTTATTTGCTGAGAATGAGCCCCTGGCTCAGAGACTGGCGGGGCGCCGGAGGATTTTTTGATCAACTGCCTTTTGGAGATTATCTGCCGGCGCTTTTGGTGATTGCCGCAATTTGGGTAGTAATTTTCGGATTGGCGGGATTATATCAGACAAAGATTGACCGGAAATATTTTGAAGATCTCCCGAAAGTGATCGTGGCTTGCTGTGCCGGAGTGATGGCAATAACGATGGTGGTGTTTTTTCGCAAGGAGTTTTTTGATTCGCGGTTCATCGTGCTGGCGGGATGGGTTTTCGCGGTGATTTTGGTAAGCATGGAAAGAGCCGCAATGAAATTCGCCTGGAATAAATATAATTTGGGCGGGCAAAAAACGCTTTTGGCGGGAAACAAAGAAATTGCGGAAAAATTGAGACGGGAGCTGGCGGCAAACCGTGAAATTGATATTATCGCGACCGGCGATTCTCTTGATCTTGATTTGGAAGCGGTGAAAAACCGATTCAATAAAGACAAATTTGACGAGATGATTCTGTGCGTGCCGGAACGCAACCGGGAATATATCACAGCTTTTTCCAACTTTTGTGAAGAAAGGTTGATTGATTTCCGGTTTGTTCCCGATCTTTTCCAGACTTTTTTCACCAATATCAACGCCGAGACAGTGGCGGAATTTCCGATTTTGGAATTCAGGCGTACGCCGCTGGAAGGCTGGGGCGGCTTCGTCAAAAGGTTAACGGATGCGGTGATTTCGGGGGTGGGAATTGTTTTCTTACTCCCCGTCGGAGTTATCGTCGGCCTGGCCATAAAACACGACAGCCCGGGGCCGGTGATTGTGAAATTAAAAAGGGTGAGCCAGGGAAAAGAATTTTATTTGTATAAATTCCGCTCAATGAAAAACAATTCCCACAAATTGAAAAAAGAGCTGATGGAATACAATCAAAGAAAAGACGGGCCGCTTTTTAAAATGGAAAACGATCCGCGGGTGACGCGGATTGGCAAATTTTTGCGGCGGACATGGCTGGACGAATTTCCGCAATTGTTTAATGTTTTCGCCGGCGAAATGAGCCTGGTGGGGCCAAGGCCGCACGAACCGGAAGAAACCAACAGATATCTAAACCATCACAAGCGGACATTTTTCGTGAAAGCGGGCATGACGGGATTGGCGCAAATAAACGGCGGCTGTAATTTGAATTTTGAAGAAGAAGTCAAACTTGATCTTTATTACATAAAAAACTGGTCGCTGGCCCGGGACATCAAGATTTTGGCGAAGACGATGATATTATTTTTTAAGGACAAACCCGGATGCTGATCGGGGGTTTCCGAAAGGCGTATTTTAACAGATATTTAACGGCGCTGGAAAGATGAATTCGGGCGTAACGGTTTAAGAATAATGAAAAAATGCCGCGGGATTTGCGGCTGGCCCGAAGATGCAGATGAAAAACGCTCGCCGCGGGAAAATATGCAACTTTAAAACCGCTTTCCCAAAAGCGGCGCGCCCAATCAACGTCCTCAAAATACATAAAAAATCTTTCATCCAGAAGCCCGACTTTGGCAACGGCCGAACGGCGGGCCAAAAGCACCGATCCCATCAGCCAGCCAACGGAGACCGGCCGGCCTTTTGCAATATTGGCGGGAGTCAAAACGTCTTTTAAAGTGAATCTGGCAAGAATTTTTTTACCGAAAGCGGTTTTGCCAAGAACGGTACGGCGGCAAACAAGGGCGGAAATATCATAGAAACGAAATGCGGATTCCTGAACGGAGCCGTCCGAATTCACCAAGCGCGGCCCCAACAATCCGATGGCGGGATCGGCGCGCAAGCAATCAATCATTGATGAAACGGCGTTTTTATCGCGCAGAGCGGTGTCGGCATTGAGAATCAAAAGATATTCTCCGCTTGATTTTTTGACGGCTTCGTTCACCGACCGGCCAAAACCGACATTTTTAAAAAACGGCAGATAAACCGCTTCCGGAATTATTTTTTTAACCAAAACCGCGGTTTGGCCTTGGGTAAAACTGTCGGCGACAATCAATTCATAATCAATTTGCCGCACGTTGGTTTTGACGGATTCAAGGCAGTTTCGCAACAATTCCGGGGTCCGACAATGATTCACGATGATTGAAAGTTCACTGGGCATATTCGGCGGCGGCGTTTAACTGAATTTGCGCTTCCCCGTCGTTGCCAAGCTTGGCATAGGCATTGGCGTTGATGGAGTACAAAGCGGAAATTTGGTTGAGAATTGAATTTTTATCGGAGGCAATGTAAAGGGGCGAGAGAATATATTCTTTTTTATAGAGAGGCAAGACTTCGGCCAAGAGAGGCGGAATTTCGGAGAAGCGGTTCCGGTCTTGATAAAAAACGGACAGCACGGTATAGGCGGCCAAGCCGGAGGGGTATTTTTCAATGGCTTCTTTAAATTTGGCTTGGGCAAGGTCGGGCCGGTTTTGGGCTAAATATATTCGGCCTTGGAGAAGCAAATTCGGATTCGTATCCGACCAAGTTAAGGCGTGGGAAATTTCGGCTTGAGCTTGATCCAGCCGGCCGGATGACAGATCAAAAGATGCCAGCAAAGCGGAATATTGAGGATTGAACGGATTAATTTGACGGGCTTGCCGCAAAACGGCAAGGGCGTTATTTTCGTCTTTTTCTTGAAGATAATATTGATAGTCTTGAAAATTATTATCAGCAAAAAAAATGATAGGCGCGAAAAAAAAGAGAAAAGCGGCGCCGGGGAAAACGATAAGGCCAATTTTTCGTTCCGGATTGGCGGGGACGGCGCCGGAATAGATGGCGCAAGCTTTTAACGCAAGCCCCAGAGAAAAGAAAAATATTATCATATCGGCCGGAAAATCCCAGCCGAAACCGACGCCGTTGCCGATAAGCGCGCTGACAATGCCGGCCATTATCGCCAGAGAAATGACGGACGATTTATCCTTGCCGGCAACGCCGGTTTTTCGCAAATGGTTGGTAAAAGTTAAAAAACGACGGAGAAAGCTGGCAATGAAGCCGATGAAAACCAGAAACGCGACAATCCCGAGTTCGGCTAAAATTTTGAGATACAAATTGTGCGGATCGGCGCTGTAGTAAAACGGTGGCTGGAGATATTGTTTGTGCAATTCGGGATAAGAAGCCAGACCGCCGCCGGTTAAAGGACGGTCTTTGAAAATATCCCAGGCTCTTTGCCAAAAAAGGAGACGAGCGGAAACGGCATTTTCTTGGATGGTTTCGGGGCCGTTGTAGACGGCGGCGGGAGCGGAATCGCGATGAGCTTGCCAGGATTTTACCTGCATAATAACGGCGATGGAAAAAACGCCGGGGATAACGATTGCCGCCAGAAACGCGAGAGATTTTTTGTTGATGATTTCTTTTTTGAAAAAAACAACCAAAAACAGCAAAACCAGCGCGAAACTTACCCCGGCGCCGCGGCAATGCGTAAAAAAAAGGGTGACGCCAAACAAAATATTCAACACAATCAGGATATTTCTTTCTTTTTTCGCGGGACGAGACAAGAAAAGCAGGCAGAGAGCGATGAAAAACGGATAAATCAAAAATTCGCTGAAAGGAATCTGGCTGTAAAAAGTGGAAACCAGCCGCAACGATTGATAATTTTGAGACAGAACGAAATCATAGATGCCGATCAAAGAAAGAACTGCGCCCAAGGCAAGGATGATGTAGCCAAAATATTTTAATTTTAACGGCGAATCGGCAAAGTTAAAAACCAACAGCGCAAGGATAAGGCAGGCAAGCAAATTAAAAAATCCCAAAAGCGCTTGATAATGCTGGGGCGAATAAATGGCCGAAATTCCCGCCAGCAAAACAAAGGCCGCCGCAAGCGCAAAAGTCAATTTGGCGGCGGAAACTTCAAACCTATCGTTCATCTTCCAAACAAAGAAGGCCAAGGGAAACAATAAGATGAAGAAAATAACTTGCGCTTTTATGTCTTTGCCGCCCGAGAACAGAGCGGGCAAGAACAACAACAGAGAAAAAAGCGCAAAAACGAGTTTTTCTTTGTGGTAAATTATTTCAGCCATTTGTTTTCTTTATTCCACTCTTTTTGCCAGGAAAACA
>DIWQ01000038.1 GCA_002423555.1 Patescibacteria group bacterium UBA6102 | reverse complement strand
TACAATTACAACTACAACAGCTGGGATTACGACAAAACCTATACCTGCACTCTCACCGCCCGCAACGAATGCGGTTCGGATTCCGACACGATGAAGGTGCGCGTGGAGCGCGACGACGACGATCAGGATTTCAACGTCTCGTTGATCGCGCGCCCCAAGTCCGACTGCGCCCCGCTGGAAAACGTTGATCTGATCGCCACGGTGTCCAACTATGGTAGCTCAAACTACGACCGCGATTTCACCTATTACTTTGACTGTGAAAACGACGGCCACTGGGACAAAACCGTGACCACCGACAATACTTCCTACACCGCGGTCAATCTCTGCGATTACCGCAACGTCGGCAGTTACACCGCGCGGGTACGCGTGGAGCGGCAAAACCGCACCGCCACCGACACGGAAATCGTCCGCGCCGAACAGTGCGGCAGTACCGCCACCGGCGATTTGAGCATCACCAAGACCGTGAGCAACCTCTCATTGGGAACGGGCTATCAGGGCACGGTGAGCGCCAATCCGTTGAACACCGTGGCTTACCGCATCGCGGTCACCGGCATTGCCGGCACCGCCGATAACGTGACGGTTACCGACGCGGTGCCCGCCGGCATCACCAACATCCGCGATCTGCGGGTGGACGGCATTTCCGTTGGGGGCAGTTTGTCCTCGGGCATCAGTCTGGGCACGATCGTTTCCGGACAAACCAAAACGATCACCTACACCGCCACCGTGGCCAACGACGCCAATTTCGTCTACGGCCAAACCACGTTAACCAACGTGGCCACGGTTACCGCCGACGGCAAGTCCGCCAACTCCAGCGCCGCGGTAACGGTAAGCCGCCAGGCGGTGATGGGCGCGACCACCATTTCCACCGGGTTTGACAATCAAACCCTGGCGGGACTGGGCCTCGGCCTTGTTGCGGCGATTCTCTGCCTGGGCTGGGTGGTGAAGACCCAAATCATTGATCCCAAACGCGATCCGCGCGCAATCCTGCGCGAAAAGATCGCGGCCATCCGGAAAGGAATGTAGAAATCCGGTTGATTGAAATCAAAAAGCTCCCGCCAAGGGAGCTTTTTGGGTTCGCCTTGAATTTTTCCGAAAATAGGCTAGAATTGAAGATGAATTCGGGCAATTAGCTCAGTGGCAGAGCGTTCCGTTCACATCGGAAAGGCCACAGGTTCAAATCCTGTATTGCCCACAGTCAAAAATTAGCGAGGTAGATTGGAAAGCGACCGAGGCTTGGCCGAGGAAGTCCCGAGGAGAGCACGACGAGGGAGCCACAGGTTCCCCGCCAGAGGACGGGTCCGCCTCCGGCGGAAAATCCTGTATTGCCCACCATTTCAATTTAAAAATTGAAAGCGAAAAACTAAAAACGAAAATTAAAAGTTTTAAAATTTAAGATTTTCGTTTTTATTTTTTCATTCTTAGATTTTAATTTTTATGTTTGATTCCAACAAAACCACAAAGCTGCTTTTTGCCTGTCTGGATTGGAGATTGCATCCGGCGATTGAAAATTATTTCGCGACCAAAGATGTCGCGTGCGATATGTGCATTACCGCCGGATCGTTAAAGGGATTGATTGATCCCGCGACGCAGGATTTTTTTCTCAAACAGATTGAAACTTCCCGAAATTTGCACCACTGCCGGGAAGCAATCCTCACGATGCATATGGATTGCGGCGCCTATGGCGGATCGGCGGCGTTTTCCGGCCCCGAAGAAGAAGTTTCCTGCTATAAAGAAGAATTGCGCCGGGCCAAAGAAATCATCGGCGGACGTTTCCCCGAATTGGCGGTAAAAACTTGGCTGATCGGGCTTGACGGAAAAAATGGCGAATGGGAAATATCGCCCAAAGAAATAAATCTTGATTGAAATGGTCCGACCCTTCTCAAAAGGGTCCGACCCTTTTGAAGTTGTGCGCGATATGGCTAAATTTAACGATCTTAAAACTTTTCTCTATTCATGGGGCGTGCTCACCAACACGATCATCGGCATCGGCATTTTTGCCCTGCCTTATGCGGCGCTGAAAGTCGGCCTGCCGCTGGCCCTGCTCTATTTAGCCGGATTGGGCGCGGTGGTGGGGCTGATCCATTCAATGTTCGGCGAGTTGGCGCTAAAAACTCCCGACTACAAACGATTGGTGGGCTTTGCAAAAATTCATTTGGGTCGGTGGGCGCAAGGGGTGGCGGTGGCAATCAGTATCATCGGATTTTTCGGTTCGCTTTTGGCATATATTATCATCGGCGGGGGATTTCTTTATCAATTTTGCGCCCCGTTTTTGGGCGGATCGGAAACCCTTTACGGCGTTGTTTATTTCGCGCTGGGAGCATTGTTTGTTTATTTGGGGATCGGTTTTATTTCACGGTTTGAATTTTGGGGACTGGTGCTGTTTTTTATGATTCTGCTTTTGCTGGCGGTGCAAGGAATGCCGCTGATCTCCTGGGAAAATTTCACTGCGCGCACGGGCGGCGCGGCGGATATTTTCTTTCCCTACGGACCGATATTGTTCGCGTTTTGGGCCACTTCTTCCATTCCGGAAATTGAAGAAATGCTGGGGCGCAACGGCGGCAAAAAGATGCTGGGCAAAGTCATTTCGGCGTCAATGGCCACCGTGTTTTTCACTTATCTTTTATTTATTTTTTTCATCGTGGGTATTGGCGGCGCGCAAACCGCCGAATCCGCGCTGATTGGATTGCAAGATGCGCTGGGCGCGAATGTCGTTGCCATATTGTTTTTTTTGGGATTTATCACCACGTTCAGTTCGTTTATCATCACCGGCTTGTCGTTGAAAAAAATTCTGGCCTATGATTTGAAGATCAACAAGAATTTGGCCTGGCTGATTACTTCGGCGGTGCCGATCGTGCTTTTTTTAAGCGGTTTGCGCGATTTTATGATGATCTTCTCGCTGATTGGCGGCGTTTTTCTGGCAATTGACGGTATTTTGATTATTTTGATGTACCAAAAAATCCGCCCGGACAGGAAAATGATTTGCTGGCCGTTGCTTTTAATTCTGGCCGGCGGTATAATCTATGAGTTGGCCTATTATTTCTTTTAACGTAAATTTGTCTTATATCCTGAATTACGAAATAAATATTTTTAGGAGAGTAGCGGTATTTGATACCGCTAAAATTTAGCGGTATCAAATACCGCTACAATATCAATATTGCTATTTCGTAATTCAGGGTATATAAATTGAGATGGCGCTTTCATACGTCATTATTTTTCTTCTGTGTTGCGCCGCGCTTTATTTTGCGGGCAACTGGGTAATCGCCGGCACGGCGCGCTTGGCCAAGTTTTTCGGGCTGAAAGAATTCGTCGTGGCGTTTTTTATTATGGCGCTGGCGGCCACTCTGCCGAATCTGTTTTTGGCGATAATGGCCGTCGCCAACGGCATTCCCGAACTTTCGCTGGGCGACATTTTGGGTGGCAATGTGGTGGATATGACATTGGCCGTGGCGCTGGCGGCGTTTTTTTCCAAAAAGGGGATTGATGCCAAGGGGCAAACGATCCAAACCAGCCTGATGTTCACTTTTGCCGCGGCGGTTCTGCCGCTGGCGCTTTTGCTGGACAATCATTTATCAAGAATTGACGGCGTGTTGCTTTTGGCGCTGTTTTTTGTTTATGTCTATTGGCTGTTGTCCAAAAAAGAAAGATTCAAGACGATTTATGACGGCCATCAGGTTTCCATCGGCAAGCAAATCAAGCATTTTTGGCAGGATATCGCCCGGGTGGCGGCGGGGGTTGCGGGAATGATCATTGTGGCACAAATCATTATTCTTGCGGCCAATCGATTTTCTTCGGAATTGGCGGTTGCCCTGCCGCTGGTCGGCATTTTGATCGTCGGTTTGGGAAATTCGTTTCCGGAAATATACTTTGGCATTGCCGCGGCCAAAAGTGGCAACACGAAAATGATCTTGGGCGATTTAATGGGCGCGGTGATTATGTCGGGAACGATGGTGTTGGGATTGACGGCGCTGGCCTCGCCGATAAAGATCAACGATTTGGAAATGTTTGGCGCGGCGCGGTATTTTCTTTTCGGCGCCGCGGTTTTCTTCTACATTTGCGCCCGGAGCGGCCAGAAAATCAGCAAAAAGGAAGGGTTACTGCTCTTGGGGATTTATATCGCTTTTTTAATCACCGAGGTTTTCGCGCGGCATTGATTTTTCTTTGACACGGGCGATTTCGGCTTTGATTTGCGCGGCCTTTTCAAATTGCAGATTGCGGCGTGCCAGATCCAGTTTGGCGCCCAGCTCTTTTTGGTATTCCCTGATAAATTCGTCGTCGGGCAATCTTTCTTCTT
The DNA here is from genome assembly GCA_002423555.1 of Patescibacteria group bacterium UBA6102. Taxonomy (GTDB): domain Bacteria; phylum Patescibacteriota; class Minisyncoccia; order Minisyncoccales; family UBA5738; genus UBA5738. The sequence goes on along the minus strand of DIWQ01000038.1, from coordinate 2,651 downwards.
TTTTGTCGCGCGCCGACAAGGTTTCTTTGATCTCTTTATAAATCACTTCCGGCGAGATGCCGCGTTTTTTGTTATATGCTTCTTGGACTTTGCGCCGGCGGTTGGTTTCGCTGATGGCGCGGCGCATTGAGCCGGTGGTGTTGTCGGCATACATAATCACCAACCCTTGCGGATGGCGGCTGGCGCGCCCCATTATCTGCACCAGCGAAGTTTCGTCGCGCAAAAAACCTTCCTTGTCGGCGTCAAAAATTATAATCAAAGAAACTTCCGGCAGATCAAGTCCCTCGCGCAAAAGATTGATCCCCACCAAAACATCAAATTTTCCTTTGCGCAAATCCGCCAGAATTTTGGGCCGCGCCAAAGTTTTGATTTCCGAATGCAGATACTCGGCCTTGATTTTTTCTTGTCCGGCCCCCGCTTTATGCGAAGGCGGGTTTTTCAGATGATCCGCCAGCGCTTCGGCCAGTTTTTTGGTAATGGTCAGGCATAATGTGCGCTGGCCAACCTCCTTGCGCTTTTCAATTTCTTTGATTGCGTCGGCGATTTGATTTTCCGTGGGGCGGATGCTGATCTCGGGGTCTAGCAGGTAGGTGGGGCGCACGATTTGTTCGGCAATTTGCGCGGAAACTTTCTTTTCATAATCGCCGGGCGTGGCCGAAACGAACAAAACTTGATTGATTTTTTTTAGGAACTCGTTATATTTCAGTGGCCGGTTGTCAATCGCCGACGGCAGGCGGAAACCATAGTTGATCAGCGGCTGTTTGCGGGCGAAATCGCCGGCCTGCATGCCGTGAATTTGCGGCACGGTAATGTGCGATTCGTCAATCATCAGCAGATAATCTTTTGGAAAATAATCCAGCAGGGTATAGGGCGCCGAATCGGGTTTTCTGAAATCCAAATGCCGCGAATAGTTTTCAATGCCGCGGCAGCTACCGGTTTCGCGGATCAGCGAAATGTCATATTCGGTGCGCCGGCGGATCCGTTCGGCTTCCATCAATTTTTCCCGTTTTTTGAAAAATTCCGCTTGTTCCTCCATTTCGGCGCGGATATTTTTGATGGAAATTTCGATTTTCTCCTGGTCGGCCATCCAGAATTTTGCCGGCCAAAAATCGGCTTCGCCGGCAGGTTCAAATTTGCCGAACGGCGCGGGGCTTTGGGCGATGCTTTTAATCGCACCGCCGGCAATTTCCACGCGGCAAATGGTTTGCGCGCCGGCCAGCCATACATCAACAAAATTCATCCGCTTGCGGAAGCGCCCGGGCGCCAGTTCGTAATCGTTTCTTTCGTATTGCAAATCCAGCAGGCGGCCGAAAAATTGTTCAAAGGTTGCCGGATCGCCGGGCTTGGCAATGAACCGCTCGCGCAAGTAGGTTTGCGGCGATCCCAAATTGTAAATGCAGGAAACCGACGCCACCACGATCGCGTCGCGCCGGCTCAGCACCATCTGCACCGCTTCGTGGCGCAAGCGATCAATCTCCTCGTTGATTTTGGAGTCTTTTTCAATGTAGGTGTCGGTGGCGGGAATATAGGCTTCGGGCTGGTAATAATCATAATACGAGACAAAATAGCCCACCGCGTTGTTGGGAAAAAATCCTTTGAATTCTTCATACAGTTGCGCCGCCAGAGTTTTGTTGGGCGAGATTATCAAGGCCGGCCGGCCGGTTTTTTCAATCACCTTGGCCATGGTGTAGGTTTTGCCCGACCCGGTCACGCCCAAAAGCGTCTGAAATTGATTTCCGGCGCCAATTCCCGCGGCCAGCTTGTCAATCGCCTGCCTCTGATCTCCCCGCGGCTCAAACTTTGACTCAATTTTCAGTTTTCCTTGACTCATTTAAAAATATGTGTTAAAAAATTATTGGTGTTTTTTGTGGTTCGAACAGAAATAGAAATTAGACATTGTTGTGGCATCTGCAATACGCAATATCGCAATAAAGATACCGCTCTGCGATGCGAAAAAGATTGTGCGAAATATAAACCGAGGTTCACATCAGAGCAAGTAGTGATCCCAAGGGACGGTTTGGGTGGCAAAGGAAAGATCATAAAATGGCAAATATGGAACAAAGAGTTTAGGCCAAGTGCAAGAAAAATTATCTTATGTGTGCTCGAAAATAGTCATATCGTGCGAGAAGAAGATTTAATCTTAGCATAAGGTTTTATGCCTTAAATTTTTAAAAGCTTAACGGCTTTTTTTTATTTCTTTTTTGCGCCTCAACTTATTATACCCGATGGCAAAGCGATGGGCTTCGTCGCGGACCCGCAAAAACAAATTGGACAAATTCGGCGGCAATTTTGACAGTTGCGCGTAGTTTCTTGAAAATTTGGTAAATAATTTGCCGTCGCTTGTTTTTGCCAGCGCAATTGTTGGTATATCAATATTCTTGGCGGATTTCAATTGCCCCTTGCCGCCGTCAAGCAAAATCAGGTCGGGAAGCGGCCATTCTTGGTGCTTCATTCGTCGTTTTAATATCTCGGCCAGCGACGCCACATCATTCTGACCCTTGACGGTCTTTATCTTGAATTTGCGGTATTCGTTTTTGTTTGGCAAGCCGCCCTCAAACACCGCCATTGATCCCACCGCCAGCGTCCCCTGCAAATTGGAAACATCATACCCCTCCACCCGCAAGGAATTTGCATAGGTGACACCTATGCAA
>DIWQ01000054.1 GCA_002423555.1 Patescibacteria group bacterium UBA6102 | reverse complement strand
AACCGATTTTTTAAAATCGTCGGCGCCGGCCTCCGCCGCGCGGACTCCCCGATAGGCCGCGGCCAAAACCCGGTATCCCTTGCCGGTGAGCTCTTCGCATTTTTTATGCAAAAGCTCCCTTTTTTGTTTGTCCATCTCCGTCCGCCGGCCGTTGAATTCCAGATATTTTGATTTTTCCAAAATCACTTCGGGGGCGCCTTTGGCATAGATAATGTTTTTCCCTTCGCCGGCAGACAAAGACTCCCGGCGGGAAACCGCCGCGGCCGGCCGCCTCAAGCTGGCCGAATATTTGGACGCGGAAGAAAAGGAAACCTCGCCGATTTTGGGTTCGGCGTTTTCCAGTTCGTTTTTAACGAGGCCGAATTTGGCGCCTTCCAAAATTAACGCTCTTTCCGTGGGCATTCCTCTTACCTTCCATTTTTCCGGCGGATCCCAAAAATTTTCAACAAACGCCTCGCTGCACAAGATGGCGGTTTTCAAAACTTTTTCCTCCGGCAGGGAGAAGGTGAAGATTCCGGCAACATTCATCCGGCCTTTCGTGAGCGTGCCGGTCTTGTCGGTGGCAATGATTGAGGTGCTTCCCAAAGTTTCGGCCGCGGCCAGTTTTCGCACCAGCCCCCTTTTCTTGAAAATCCTCTGCATTCCCAACGCCAAAATCACCGTCATGGCCACCGGCAAACCTTCGGGAATGGAGGCCACCGCAATCGCCACCGCCGTGGTGAACATCTCCACGAATTCGCCGCCGGTGAGCATCCCCTCCGCGAATATGCCAATGCAGATCGTTCCGATGATACTGCCGACAATTTTTGAAAAATGGGCCAGTTTCTTTTGATAGGGAGTTTTGTTTTCTTTGGTTTCTCTCACCAGACAATTAATCTTCCCGATCTCGGTTTTATCTCCCGTACCCGTTATCACCGCCTTGCCCCGCCCGTCTTCCACCACGGTCCCCATATAAATCAAATTGTCCCGGTCAGCCAAAGGCATGTCTTCGGGCAGAACCGCCGCGGTCTTCATCGCCGGAAGCCATTCGCCGGTAAGCGCCGATTCGTTGATTTTCAATCCGTGATTTTCAATCAGGCGGCCGTCGGCCGGGACTTTATCCCCGGATTTCAACAAAATTATGTCGCCGGGCACAAGTTCGTCGGCCGGAATTTCCCGCTCTCGGCCGTTTCTCACAACGACGGCTTTCAGGCTCAAAACTTTTCTCAGTTCTCTCAACGCCTTTGACGACTTGCTCTCCTGGACATAGCCAACGATCGCGTTTAAAAACACGGCGGCAAAAATGACAATCGCGTCGGCATATTCCCGCAAAAACAAAGTAACTCCGCCGGCAAATATCAAAATATAAATCAAAGGGCTGGCAAATTGCTCCAAAAATATCTTGACGCGCGGCAAGGGCTTTTCCTCGGGAAGTTTGTTTTTCCCCGCCTCCCTTTGGCGAGCGGCTGCCTCTTGATCGGACAGCCCCTCTTTGGAATCGGAACTCAGCCGCGCCACCGCCTCTTGGTGTGAAATGTGATGCCAAATGTTTTTTTCTTCCGTCGCCATAAAGTTTTTATTTTCCCTCACCGGTTAATTTTATCAAAAAATTGCCAATCTGGCGATTGCTCTGTCCCGGGACTCACTCACCGGGGTTAGAATTAAAGGGAATTATCGGACGATACGCAGAATCACTTACCTTTGTATTTTTTGACTTGCTGTTTGGCAAGATTGACAAATTTCCCGAACTGCCGGTCTTTTTCCCTTTTTTCAAGGTCGGTCATCTCGTAATAATCAGCCTCCTTTTTTAAACCAACATAATTATCGTAAATTTCGGCCTCCAGCCGGCCCGCCGCCCGCGCCGCCAACACCGCGCACCCCGGCTCGCGGACGTGCGTGCAGTCGGCATATTTGCATTCCTTGGCCAATGCGGCGATTTTGCCGAACGCATCTTCAATCCCCGCGGCCGCATCGGCCATGCCCACCTCTCTCATTCCCGGATTATCAATCACAATTCCATTTATAGCGCGCGGAGCCGAACTATTGTTACCAAGAAAATACATTTCCCGGCCGGTGGTGGTGTGCCGGCCCCGGTCCGTATCAACGCTTACCGCGCTGGTTTTTATCGCCTCTTTGCCGATCAGCTTGTTAATCAAAGTGGATTTCCCCACGCCCGAGGATCCCAAAAAGCAATAGGTTTTCCCGGCGGCGATATAATTCCTCAATCCATCCAACCCCGTTTTCGTTATCGTGCTGGTGGCAATAATATCAATATCCCCAAACCGGCGTTTGATTTCGTAAATTTTTGAATCCAATTCCTCTTTTGATATCAGGTCTGTTTTATTCAAAACGACCGCCGGTATCACGCCGCCGCCGCGGCTGATGGCAAAATACCTCTCAAACCGGTTCAAGCTGTAATCGCCGTCCATCGCCTGCACCACCAGCGCGACATCAATATTGGCCGCGATAATCTGAATATCGTTTTTCGCGCATGCTTTTCTCTTAATCACCGTTTTTCTCGGAAGCACTCCTTCAATCACCGCCTGTTCGCTGTTAATCGGACTGATCGCCACCCAATCGCCCACCGCCGGGAAGTCTTCCCGGGACGCCGCGTTAAAGATTTGTTTGCCGGTAATTTTGGCCAGATATTCGCCCGCCGCATTTTTAACCCGATACAATTCTTTGTATTCGGCGATCACCCGCGCCACCTCAAAAACGCCAAGCCCCATCTTCTGCCGCTCAGCCTCAAAAAACTCATCATACCCCAAATCCCCGATCTTTATCCGGCCATTCTCATTATCCATACAAATTACTTTAACATAAACTACATCACTTATCATCGGTTTGTTCAATTACCGGAATACCCCAGGGCTTTACCCCGAGATAGTTTATTTTTAAATCGTTATCGAAATAACGACAATCTTCCGGTAATCTCTTTTAATTCCATAGTCTTGCCAAACAGACAAATACCATAATATTCCAAATTTGTTTCCAAAGTTTCCCCAGTAGCAAACATTTGCTGTTCGGAAGTGCCGATAGCCATCGTGGAAGTAAAATCAACAAACGGAATATTTCTTTTGAGCGCCTCATTGCGCACCGCGCGGATCTTGTTGGAATTATCAGCTTGCAAAACAATAAATGGGAAATGAGAAATATTGGGATGCTTGCCGCCGTTTTTATCTTCATACTGCAAAAAACACAGCTCATCCCGCAACCCAACCCCCCCTGCTAAACCTGCGGTCATATGTCCCAGTGCGTTCATTAATCTCCCTATTTCAATCTTTTTATTCAGCACCGCCGCAAACCTTTTTGTGTTTTCATCGGGCAGATTTTGCATACTTTTTACGAGTTATTTTTGTTGTTTTTGTTTCAGGTATTCTTTGATGCGGGATTTGTCTTCGTTGGCTTGGTCGGATTTGTGATAAATTTCGATGAATTCGATTTTTGGTTCGGCTGGATAAAACGCATAAATAATCCTGATGCCGCTCCGATTTCCCCGATTTTTCAATGATTTGCAGGCAAATTTTTTTAACTTGCAAACGATGACATTATCAAAGCAAAACCCCCGGATCGGGAAAATGGCCCGCCTATCAATCAAATTTAGATGATAAGCCTCCATGGCATAAACTTTTGCCTTTTCAATATCGGCAAGCAAAGAACCATAGCGTTTCAACAAGCGCTTTAAATCTGCCTCAAACGGACCAGTCAAGCTATAGCGAATCTTCGCCATCGTATTTTCTTACCGAAGTGTCATCTGTCCGGTAAAATACCGCTTCGTAATGCATCGGCTTGCCCAATTCGCCCATCATCCAAGGAACATCTTTATGCGACAAATTTGAAATTTCGTTCGCGGTCATATCCGACAAGCGTTCAAGCTCCCAATCGATATGCTCTTTCTCCCGTCCGTCAATCACGCTCAAATCCGGCTCAACTTTTGGATTGATGATATATTTTGTTTGCGGATATTGGTAGAATTTGCTTTTTATCGGCTCAACTTTGTTCTCCTTGACCAAATCCCGCATAATCCCTTCAAACATCACCGGCGTCGGCCCGAAATTGTTTTTTATATACAGCGCGCCCATCAATTGTTCCTCGTATTTTTCATAATAATCAAAATCAATAAAATACAGAATTTTATATAAAACCGTCATACCGACATTGGGTTTGCCGCCGATCTTTTTAAGAATATACAATAAAACTTCGCGAAATTTATCGGCATATTCTTGTGGAATATCAATCCTGATATCGTTGCTTTTATTTTTGGATTTTTTATCCGGTTTGATATTGACCGTTAAATTTTTTTCCGCCAAAAAATCATCCAGCGCCAAACTGAAAATATCCGCCATTTTTTTGGCCTCGGTCACAGTCAGGCCACGCTGGCCTTGTTCGATTTGCGCATAGGTCGGCCGCGAAACACCGATTTGGGCCGCAAGATATTCCTGGGTCAGCTGATTCTTTTCCCTCAGTTTTTTGATATAATTTGGATTCATCGTGTTGATTATTGTTGTCTTAATTCTAATTTATGTAAAATATTTTGTCAAGCACTATGTAAAAAATATTAACAATTTACGAAGCCTCATTGCCAACCGCTAAAAAATCCCTGGCAAAAGGGATTTTTGCTAAAAGGGTCCGACCCTTTTGAAAAACATATCAGGGGCGGCAGTTGATATCCTGCAAACAACCGCCATCGCCATATTTTACCGGGTCATAATTGGGCTGGTTGTTTTTGCGGCAGGCGAGATATTTTTCCAAAAGTTTTTGGTCAATCGCGCAATCCGGATTTTGCGTGCGCATAATCGCCTCCTTGGCCTGATCGGTTTCGGACACGCACCGGTATTCTTCAACGCATCCGTTTGAATCGTTTTTGGGCTCAATCTGCCCGGCGCACCGGCTTCTCTCGGCCGCCGCGGGTTCGGCAATGTAAGGGCATTGAACCGCTTCCAAACATTGCGGCGTCCAGGCAATGCCGCTCTCCTCCTTCGCCGCATTCTTCAATTGCCATTGCGGCCCCTGTTCATTCTCAAATTCCATATACACCATAAACGGCAGATTGACCTCGTTGATCTTTTTTACCACGCAGACATTGAAATACCCGTCCATATTCGTAGTCTTGCCAACAATCTTGAATTTGGTGCAGGGAATCGCCGCGGCGGCATCCTCGCCCTGATAGATTATTGAATAATTTCCTTTTGACCGGCCGAAAACCACGTCTTTTAAAATCACCGGAGCACCCGAGCGCCAATATTCTTCATCGTTGAAGTTCTTGCCCGCGGCGATAAACAATTCGCTCACGAACAGCGGCACGTTCATCTCGTTAAAATACGGAGCCGCGTCGTCAAACGCCAAGCTTCCTTCGTTGGTCCAGGTGCTGAGGCCCAATTCGCCGTTATCTTCATAGGCGGCCAGCTTTGCATATTGGTTGTTAAACCGGCCGTCCAATGACACCAGTTTCGCCACGCCCAGATAAGCGGCGCCGCGAGCGCATGTTTGTTTTTTTTCAAAAAAATAAGAAAGGGTAATGTTTTGCCCGGGACCGAAATTCTTCAATTCGTAATCCAGGCGCAATGGCGCAATGGTTTGCGGCTCCGGCGCCGCAGGCGGCGTTTCATCTCCGTCATTAGACACCGGCGACGGCATGTTCTCGGACGACGGCGCCATTTTCCGCGCCGACATCCAAAGAAAACCTGCGGCGGCGATCGCCAACAAAACGGCGGCAAGCAAAATCAAAATTTTTGGTTTCATCTTTTTAATTTTCAGAGGGTCTAACCCTCTGAATGATTTAATGCTTACAGTTTTTTGCCGCATTCGCCGCAAAAGGCGGTGCCGGCGGGATTTTTGGCACCGCATTTTTCGCAAACCGCCATTGCCAACGACTGGCCGCAATTATTGCAGAACTTGCCGGTGCCGGCGGGCTTGCCACACTTGGGGCACAGCGTTTGTTTGGCCTCAATCTCGCCGGTGAACACTTTCGCGGCGGCGGCTTTGGCGTCAATATCGGCCGCTTTTTTCTTGGCCCGCGCCGACGCAATCTGGACATTCTCGCGCGGCGCGCACCGAGTGCAAAGATTATCCTGTTCGTTCCAATCGTTTTCGCACACCCATTGGGTGCACTGGGGACAGCGATGGAAATGCGCCTTGGCCTCGGATTGCGCCTGTTCAAACGCTTTGTCGTGTTCTTTTTGCCATTCCGGGCTCATGCCGTTGAATCTTTCGCCGATCGCGTCCATTCCCCGATCCACGCCGTAACCGACATTATATTTGCCGGCAATCTGCGCCGCCGCCCCGATCAGGCCGCCGATGCCTTTCAACAATTTGCCTTTGTTATAGGTTTTGGATTCAATGAATTTCGTTTTGTAGCCCTCGTTGCAGATCGCGCAAAAAAACGTGAATTGGAATCCGGCTTCGGTGCTGTTGTCGGCGAAATTATCCGTGAACGGTTGTAATGCCATATTGATTATTGATTATTGATTATTNNGATTATTGATTATTGATTATTGATTGGAATTATTTTTGCGCCGAACCTTTCAAAGGCTGGCCGCACTTGATGCATTTATCGCCCAGCGGCGGCTGTTCAAATTGGCACACCGGACAGGCGACCACCAGTTTTTTGCCGCAATCTTCGCAATATTTGCCAAAGAATGTCACCTTGCCGCAAAACGGACAAATAATGCGCAAGTTCAAGCCACAGTGGGCGCAAGCTTTCCATTTCTTATCAATCGGATCGTGGCATTTGGGACATCTGTCCGGCCCCAGCGGCCCTTCTTTGCCGCAAAACGGGCAAACCGCGGCGTCCGGAGAAACCATCTGCTCGCAGTATTTGCAGGGATGCTTGTAGCCGACCACGGGCTTGTCCGCCTCTTTGGACCCGCCAATAAATTCCGGCCCTTTTTTTTCTTCGGGCTCGCCGCCGTCAGTTTTTTTTTGAGAATCGCCCGAAAATGCCAGGTAGGCAGGAATTGCGATGCCGATTACCGGCACCAGCGTCAACGCGCCGACCCAGCTTTCTTTGCCGGTAAATTCGGCAATCTTCATCCAAACGATGACCGCCGCAACGATATTAATCACCGGCACAAACAGCAAGAAAAACCACCACCAAGGCTTTTGCGCGATTTTCAACATTAAAAACGCGTTAGCGATCGGAACCCACGCCAGCCACGCGGGCGCGGTGTTGGTTCTTTTAGCAATCTTTTGCAGGCAAACCGCGGAATAAATATAAAATATCAGTGAAAAAAACAAAATGACGCCCAACACGATCAGATTGCCGATGATAAACGCCGTTGAAATTCCCGGCCCGCCGAAAAGCATATCAACGCCGCCAGCTTGTTCATGGGATAGCATTGCGTTGCCGTCATCATCATAGAAAATTTCACCGTCGCCGTTTTGGCCGACCATACCGCCGGCGCCGATACCCCCGCTTCCAGTTCCCGTATCACCGCCGGGCGGCACAACGTCACTGCCATCATCAGGCACGGCGATTTCCGCGCCCACGCCAACCGCCGCGCCGATACCCAGATCATACGAAGCCAACCGCTCTCCGCAATATTCGTTATAACAAGCTACCGCCAGATACACTTCCCCGCCCTTTTGAGCCGTGAATGGAAGATTTATGATTTGCCCCGGATTATCCACGGAAACTTCATCAATCAGCTTTCTTTGCGTGTCATAGATCGCCAGCAAAATTGACGCCTCCAACGATGGCACGGCATTGATGTTTAGACTTTGCCCGGACGAAACATTGAATTTGTAAAAATCGGCAAGATCGTCGCCGCCACTTTCAAAAGAATCGCCGCCGGCCAAATAACCTTTATGATTGCCCGGCGATATCGCCATCGCGCCGGCAATATCGCCGCCGGCATCGGTCTTGCTTTCCGCGTCGTAGCGATCGGCGGTTTTGAGTGTAACCACATAGGAGCCCCCGTCCCAAATACCATCGTTATAAGTCTCCAAATAATACTTACTGCCCGGCGCACCCGAACCCGATAAATAGGAAAATTCAAATGTATCGCCGGTACCGCCAAAATCATTGCGCAACTGCCGTCTCTCGGAATCATATAGATTAAATCCGACATTGGTGCCATAATTACTGCCCGCGGCCTGATTGAATTTAACACTCACCTGCGCCTCCTGTCCGGAATCAAGATTGAAATAAAAGAAATCGCGATGGTCTTCGGGAAGCGCGGCAACCTCATAAACTCCCGGCGCGACCAATACCGCGGAATCAAAATCTGCGCCGCCGGTAATCGCATCCGCCGCAAACACCGACATCCCGGCAAGCGACAAACAACCCACCAGCATTGCGCCACAAACTGTTTTTTTGTTCTTCATATTTTGTTTTGAATTGCGAAACTCTTTACCTCTTTGGATTTGGGGATTTTACAATTCAAGATAATTATATTTCAAAAAATTTGCGAATTATTCCGGCACGCAACAGGTTTTGGCCGCCGGATCTTTGCATTTGCTCATCCCCAAAAACCCGCAGGCATACTCCTTTTCGTAGGAACCGCAATCAGCCGCGCCGATGCTTTTATAGCCAACAGGACAAGTGCCGCTTTCCTGACAGGTTCCCCGATCGCATTTTTCCCCGCCGACAACCATACAACATCTGGTTTGCTTTTTGTCGCATTTCTTGCAAAAACCCCAGCAGGCGGTTTTGCATTTTTTTTCCTTGCCGCAGTTGGCAATGCCGACATCCACCGTTCCAGAGGGGCATTCGTCATAGGTGCAAATTCCGCCACTGCAATCGGTTACCGGCTCGGGATATTCGCAACAGATTGTGCTTTGATATTCGCAACATTTCTTCAGGCCGAAAAATCCGCACGGCAGGCAAGTCCGCGCCGGCGCGCAATCCGCCGTTCCCTTGGCAAAACTGCCCGCCGCGCAAGCGGCGGCGGCGCAATAACCGTTACATTTTGCCGGCGCGGGGAGCGGCGCGTCGGTTTTGGGAACACAGCAAACATTTTTGGTGTAATCGCAACAGGTGAACAGGTTGAACAGGCCGCACTTATAGCAATTTTCCTCCTGCACGCAGGAATCTGTGCCTTTATTTTCGTATCCTTCGGGACAAACCGACGATTTCATACAGCTTCCGGCACAGGTCCCGGACGCCTCGGGTTTGCCAAACACCTTCTGGCAACAGACATTTTTTTGGCCGTCCTTTTTGGGGCACCCGCCAGCGCCAAAATCCATGGTGCCCGCCGGACAGTTTTTCAGGCACTGTCCTTCGCACAATTGCTTTTGGGATTCTTCCCGCGCCAGACAGCGGCCGGCAAAACAGCCGAATTCGCATCTATGCTCCACGTCCGCCGGTTTCCCGTCCCGGCAAATTTGCTCAACGACAAAATCTCCGCGGCAAGCATCCGCATACCGGCACGGCTCGCAAACATAGTGCTCATTGCCGGCCCGCGCGGTTTCTCCGTAATAATAAACTTCGCCTTCCCGATCGGGATCGTCGCCGTCGGCGTCCATGCACGGGGATTTAACCTCGCCGTCCGGCGTGGTGTTGAAAACACAGCCATTGGCTTCCAATTCGGCCTTTCTTGCCTCGTATTTCTTAATCCATCCGCCCGCGGGATCGGATTCCGCGGCGTCAATTTCCTCCATATACCTCTCCATATTCTGATAGGTGAACGCGGCATATTCCGGCGCCGTGACATCGTAAGGATCTTTGAGATGATTGAAAACTTCGTCGGTGACCATTGTCCCCTTATGGCAAACCGCCAAACGCGCGGTGATTTCAACGTAGATTTCATCGGTCATCTTGCCCGTCGGCGCTTTCATCAGCGCCTCAATCGCCTGGCCGTATCCGGTCATATCTAAAATTTCACCGCCTTGGCCGTAAAGATTTTCTCCGGATTCCGCCGCCGCGCCATTGCCGGCCGAATTGTCAATCGGTTGCGCCAAGACCAGCGGCAAAACGGCAAACAAGCCGATCGCCAATACGGCGAATATCTTTGCTTTATGTCTCATTTTGGTTTTGCGCGTTATTTTGCTCCGGGACGGCCGGCGGCTCCAAATCATCGCCATCCGCCCGCCATTTGGCGCCGTCTTTGGCCGCGGCATTAAACTCCAGCAATTTCTGCACGTCCTTTCGCCAAATTTCCGGCGACCGGTGCAATGCCCGGCCGATGAAAATTTCCCGCAAAAACCGCAGTTCGGGAATTTGCGCCAGCACAAACTTATATTTCCAATATTTGGGATCTTGCAATTTCTCCTCCGGCAAATAAATCGGCTCCCGCCGAAAATTAATGCGCCGGACGCATTTTTGCACCGCCGCCGCGGTTTTTTGAACCTCCCGGTCAAGATCGTTTTTTTTCGCTTCAAATTCCAACGGCGCAACCAAACGGAAAAAATAGGTTGCCTTGCCCGACCCGCCCTCGCTGGACGCCTCCATCGCGATTGCATTATTGTCTTTGAGCGAAATCAAAAACCAAGCGTAATCGCCCGACAAATTCCCCATCGCCCCGCGCTTAACGCCCGCGTAAATCTCGCCGCCGCCGCCCAAAGATTTCAAATAATCATATTCTTCTTTTATCCCCGCGGCTTGCAGAAAGTCCTCAATTTTTTCCCACGTTCCCGGCGCCAGCGAATCCACCCGCGATTTGGCAACACAACGTCCGTCGCGCATCACCTCGGCCAACTGCCGTACCCCCAGCGAATCCAGCCCGGGAATCATTTCTTTTATCTGCGTTTGCGCATTCAACGAGATCGCCGTCATTCCGGCATTAACGGCTTTGGCACAGAAATCAAAATCCTGTCCCATTTGCGACAGTTCAATGTTTTCCTCCTCCGCGGACAGGGCGATTTTAAAATTCTGCGCTTTCATCTCGTCAACATCGCCGTAAAATATTTTAAACAATCCGGATTCCCGCGGCAAAACCAAAAACGAAGTTTCATAAAATTGGATTTGACATTCTCCCAAATCCTTGCCCGACCGCAACACCCGGGCGCGGGCGCTTCCCTTGTCCGCGGCTTCTTTCATCAGGAAAATGTCAATCAAAACCGCGTTCCAGGCCGCGCTAAAATGACGCCAGAAATCTTCAAACTGGTAGCCCAGCCGGGAAATTTCCACCGCCGCACCCGACTTCAAATTCATCAGGACACGATAATCGTCCGCGGCGGCTTGATCAATTTCACGGATGTCAATGTTTAGCGCCTTGCCATTGTCCGGCAAAAAAGAAATCTCTTCTTCTTTCAAAATTATTTTGGCCGCGCCCCGTTCCTGTTCTGCGCCGCCGGCGGTCAAAATCGCGTAGTCCCCGGCGGTTTTAAACAAAACCTTATTTTTGATTTCTGCGCCAGCGGCGGGCACTCCCGGGTTGGCGTCTTCCAGATTGGAATGATCCATGTGATTTTGTTTTTAATCTCGGCAGTTGCCGGCGGCGGCATTTATTTTTTCCAGATGGCTTTGGCCGCTTTCCAGAAATATTTGGCGGCGATTAACAGCACCGCGCCGTAAATTGCATATTGCAAAATTTCCAGCAAAAATACCGCCAGATTGACGCTGATGCTTTGGACAATCCGGTTCAACCCGCCGACCGCATTTTTCACCGCCGTTTGCCACGAATCTTTGACATCACGCCAATCAAAGTATGAATTGTCGCGGGCGTAGACGTTAAAATAGGTATAGTCAAGCTTGTCGGCCTGCAGGGATTTTGACCGGCGCAATTGCTCAAGCTGGGCGGCGGTGTTCAGCCGCTCCTGCGTCAATTGCTTGATGGTGTTGATCTTATTGTTAATGACTTTGGACAAAGTTTCGGCGTCATTCTGTTCGGTGGCCAGTCCCGACACTTCGTCATAAGCGGCATTCGCGCGGTTCAAAGTGTCGTCAACCACCGCCAATTTCTTTTCCAAAATATCAATCTGGCCGGTGTAATCTTCCAGCCGTTCCTGAATCGTGTAAATATTTTCGGTAACATCTTTGGGGCCCAAGCCTTTGAGAAAGCCCAATATCTCTTCCGCCTTGGCGCGTTGGACCTTGAAAGTGTAGCGGCAATATTCGTCGGACTCAACGGCGTTTTCAAAGATCACTTCCGGCCGAGGCTTGAGCCCGCCCACGGCGGCGCAGGTTTTTTCAAGATCGCGACTTTCATAATTAATGCGGTATTCGGCCGTTTCATAATTTTCGGCGGCATCGCCCGCAGTGCCGCCGCCATCATCGGCAAGGCCCGCCGCGTTTCTGGCGGAAAAAAGACCGGAGATTCCGCCGCCGCTCTCCATCGGTAATTCCATTGATGAAGCAAGCGGAACGGAATTATACTTTTCGGAAAAAGCATAATCGTCCCCGTATCCGGATGATTTGTATTCGGATGACGGATAATATCCCGGCATTGCCGGCAGAACGGCTGGCAGTGCCGTCCTCGGAAGATTGATTACCAAATAAATGCCCGCCAATCCCAAAACCGCCAGTCCGGCGACTTTGGCCGGTTTGTTATTTTTAAAAAATTCGCCGATCTTTTTCAAAAAACCCGTCTTTGCTTTTTTCTGTTCCATTTTTTTGCCGGCAGTCTGCAATTATCGGACAAAGCGCGGCCTTGATTTTGCCCCCGCCATTTTACCCCGACGCAGTTACGGAACACCAGCGTTTTATTTGCCTTTTAATTTATTTTAAACGCCGGCGGAAATATTATCAAGACCCGATCTTTTCTCTGCTCATCAACTATTTTATGGCCGTCCGGCGGCACCTGTTATATCCCCAGCGCGTAATTATTGGCGGAAAATTCATATTGTCCAAGGAATATCTCCTTAAAAGGCACGATTGAATTCAGTTCATAAAAAACGATCATCGCTTGGCGGTAATCGGTTTCATCAACACTGCGATATGAAAGCGGCGCCAGGCCGTTTGCCAACAGTAAGGCATTGGCCATCAAGCGGCTTGTTCTTTTATTCCCATCTTCAAACGGCTGAACATAACTTATCCCCAAAACCGCCAGCAAGGCCTTTGCGTAAATATTTTCCATCCTATTGATTGCCCCGGAAAGCGCGACAATCGCTTCTTCAATCTGGTAGATATTATCCAACGGCTGGTATTTAGTACCGGTGATTCCCACGGGCGCCTTGCGCAAACCAAGGCCAACCCCCATATCCTTTACTAAAATTGAGTGAAGTCTTTCAATATTGGCGCGATTTAACGTACTGAATTCTTGCGGGTTTTGACGGATAAAATCAAAAGCATCTTTATGATTCAAGATCATTTGGGTTTCATTCTCACTGCGGCCTTCCGCTTTTTTATTTTCCAAAATCAGTTTTTCGGTCTCCAGTAAAGAATAGGTATTGCCTTCGATTTTTGAAGATTTCCAAGACAATTCAATTATCAGCCGCTCCAATTCTTTTTTTTGCGTTACCGGCGTAACATTTTGCGACCTCTGTTTGTAGGTTTTTGTCGCCGCTTCAAACCTTTCTTGATCTTCATCGTAAAAAATGTCCGCCGGAATTTTTGAAAATAAATCAAAATTATAACGGCTCAATCCATAACGCTTGTCCGGTTCAACCGTGCAATAATCTTTGGCGTTGATCTCGGTAAATAATCTGCCGGAAACCCCGATTTCATAAATAGTTGATCTCCCGCCGCCGGCCTCAATTATAACCCCTGCCCCAACCATTTCTGATAACGCCCTTTTAACCGTAACCAGCGCAACGCTTTCTTTCTCCTTGGATAATGCATCTCGGATAGCCGAAGACTGCATCTTGCCATTTTTTGCCAGAATTGAAAGGATTTTTTGTTTTTTTTGAGACAATTGTTGCATAATCGTATCATTTATATGCTCTAATCGTATCATTTTGATACGATTAGAGCAACATTTACGCAACAAAACAACCAACAAAACGCCTTAATTTATCGGAAGATCCCAGTTTTAAGAAATCTGTGGCGGTAAGCCATCTGAATTCATCGTGTTCGCAACTAAGAATTACTTTATCGGAAATTGCTTTGGCAATATAAGCAATCGTTACCCAAAAATCGCCTTCTTTATTTATATGCGACTCAACATCGAAAGGTCTTAAATCTTCAACATCAAGCCCGGTTTCCTCTTTAATTTCCCTGATAATTCCCTCCATCGCGTCTTCCCCAAAATCCAAATCCCCGCCCGGAAAATCCCATTTGCCCGGATTGGATGGCGCGGTTTCTGTTCTTCGTATGGTTAAAAATTTGCCCTCTCCATTAAAAATAATCGCTTTTTGTGAAACCCCAATTTTCTCCATAATTTTATCTTACCAAAAAGCCCTACTTTTTTGAAGCGTGGGTCGTCTGGCAACCGATGTTCGCACCTGTTTGGCCAATAAATAAAAATAAAGATAGTTGCGCGATTACGCTAGTTGCCCGTTTTTATGTTTGGTTTTTTCTTATTTGTATACAGCGTGATCGCCAATCGCAAGAAGCGCCGCGCGCGATTTTGATTGACAGATAAAAACAATCCGGTATTTGTAATTCACCGAAAAACTGTAATATTTTGATAATTTGTCTTTCAATTTATGGACTTTCGATTGCTTGTGGTTTTTTTCATCTCTAAACAACTCTATCTTTTCTTTTATTTCCTCTTTCAATGGACTTTCAAAACAAGCATATTGTTTTATAAAAGTCGGTTTATATTCGATTTCCATGGATTTTATCCAAGTTTTTTTGCCAATTTGTCCAAATCGCCGCGAACAGACGGCTCTTGGTCGGCCTTCAATACGGCCGCGATAGCTTCTTGTTCGGCAAGCAAACGCAACGCCCGGCGCACCACCGCGGCTTTATTTTCCAATTTCCCAAGCCGAACCTGGGATTCGATAAATTCTTCCAAATCTTTAGGTAGGGGAACGGATAAAGTTGCCATAGATTTTTGATTTAATATGATATTATAATATGACACAATCATATCAATTCGGCGAATCTTGTCAAGAGTTTTTTGAAACTGGGTCGTCTGGCAAACGATGTTTGAACCTGCTTAACATCTGCCCGATTAACATATTGTTGCCATTCGTTAGTAAATGGCAACAAATATATAATTATTGTTGCCATTATCAAGAAACTCGAAAAACACCGCAAACTATCGGTTCGGATTTTCCACAGAGGGTGTCGAAAATTTAACTTCAAACTTCAGCAGGGTCGTCTGGCAACCAATCTTCGCACCTGCCTGCTGCAAAATTAGGAGTCAAAATAACAATATCATCCCCGAAGTTTATGGTCGGCTAATATATCATCGATTATTTGTTTTAGACTCCGCGCCTCTTCAAAAAGATTAACCGGTGAATGTTTGGCAAGCTTAATAAGCGCTTTCCATAGCGTCCAACCTCGGCCTCGCGCCCAAGTCGCTTCATCGGCGCAAAGAGCAATGCGAAACGCTTCCCGGCTTTCGCCTTCAAAAAGCGTCCACGCAATCGAGAGATCGCAAGCGGGATCACCCACTCCAAAACAACCAAAATCAATAACCGCGCTCAACCGGCCATCCTTTACCAGCAAATTCCCCGCACTCACATCGCCATGAAACCAAACCGGCGGATTACGCCACTTCGCCGCCAATGCCACTTCCCATACCGCGATCACCGCCTCAACATCAATCTCGCTGCCAAGAACCGCAACCGCCTTCCGAACCTCTCCATCATAAACAGTTAATGATCCGCCCCTGTATAAGTTGCGCGGACCGGCAACCGGACCGCCAGTAGTGTCAATTTTTTGAAAGGCAACAAGGAATTGAGCCAATGCTGTTGCAAACTGCCGCAAATCAGCGATGTTCTCAACTGTCGCACTTTCGCCTTCGATCCATTTACAAACCGACCAATGCCAAGGAAAAGTTTCACTCGGAACACTCAACGCCAAAGGTGTGGAAATCGGCAAAGGTAAAAGAGGAGCAAGTTTCGGCAACCATAGATATTCGCTCTCTGCCTGCTGGGAATACCTTGCCGCGCTGGGCAATCGCACTGTCATATCATCTCCAAGATGAAAAGTCCTGTTATCCCAGCCACTAAATTTAACCGGCCTCACCGAAAACCCCACCCATTCGGGAAACTGCTCGGCAATCAGCCGCCTCACAAGATTAACATCAATTGATATTTCTTTAGATATATCCATAAGATTATTGGGCTATTGGCTCATTCTAACCCAAAAATTCCCGTCAAGCGATATAGCGGTTCGGATTTACCGTAGAGGGTAACTAAATTTAGCTTCAAACTTCGACAGGGTCGTCTGGCAAACGATGTTCGAACCTGTTTAGTGAGTTTATAAAATAAAAAGGCATTATTTTAATCCAGCTTTCATAAAATTCGTGGCTGGATAATAATATGCCAACTATCAAGATCAAATTCTTCGGTTGGTTTGATTTTGACCCATTTTCCATCAGGCCCAACCCACCAAACCTTCTGAACTTTTTTACCATCGCCTTCGTAACCGAATGACTTGCCACCAAGAATTCCTTGGCATTTTGGGCAACGCCACTCCGCATCAATTGCTTCAATGGGAAGACCTTCAAGCGTTATAAGATTTCCGCAATGTTCGCAAAGACCTAACCCGGCCAATAGATAAACTGCCATTTAATGTGCGCCTCCTTAATTTAAGCATGTATAATCTATCATCTTCTCAATTAAAAGTCAACAAAAATACCAATTTTTTGTCATTTAAAAGTAGTAATGTCCGCATATGGCACAAGTAGAAATGTCCGCTTCTTGGTATGATTGGCAGATAAATAACATCTGCCGACATGAAAAAAGAATTAATCGTAATGGCTCAAAAGGAATTGGATAAGTATGAAGTAATTAAAAAATTAATTGCCAAAGAGATCGGCATTGGCGACGCCGCCAAGCTCATAAACTGCACCACAAGGCATATAAGACGATTGCGAGTCAAAGTGCGCCGTGACGGTGCCAAAGGAATAGTTCACGGCTTGCGTGCAGCGAACGTATCCTCTTTGCTTCTTCTGCGTCCTCGAGCCTCATGAGAAATGTTCCGTAGCAGGGCTTTGTATAGGGAAATACAATGATGTCCCCGTCGAGACCGATCGATATCGGCGGGACTCCGATGAGGTACTTGTCAAACAT
>DIWQ01000014.1 GCA_002423555.1 Patescibacteria group bacterium UBA6102 | reverse complement strand
TTCTACAAGAAGAGCATAATGGCCAAAAAATAACCGCTTTGCGGTTATTTTGTTTCAGTTTAAAATTGAAAAATCAAAATTAAAAATGACAATTTAAAGTTTAAAATTGAAAATGCGAAAACATTTTTAATTTTTTCCGCCAAAGGACGGATGCGCCTACGGCACAAATTGTAATTTTGATTTTTGATTTTTACATTTTTAATTTCGTGATTGTTGGACATTCAAAGCAGTTACGATACCTTCAAGCCGTTAAAGATGGCGGTTTGTTGTCTCATGCTTGGATTTTTTCCGGCCCGGACAAGATCGGAAAAAAGACCGCGGCGCTGGAATGGGCTTCCGAAATTCTGGGATTTTCGGCTGGAGAAAAAACCGCACATCCCGATTTTCTGTTCACGGCGCCTCTTGTTGACGAAAAAACGGGGAAATCCGCCGGCGAAATCACTGTGGCGCAGATCCGCGAACTGATCGCCAAAATGGCGTTGGCGCCGGCGGGAAAATGCAAGATTACCATCATTGATTCGGCGCATTTAATGAACGAGGAAGCGCAAAACTGTTTGCTCAAAACTTTGGAAGAGCCGCCGGGAGCGTCGCTGATGATTTTGATCGCCGAAAACGACCGGCGGCTTTTTGCGACTGTGCGTTCGCGGTGCCAGATTGTCAGATTTAATTTTTTACCCCAAAGCGAGATGGAAAAGCTGGCGGGGGAGATTGGCCCCCGAAGCGTCGGCGGGGAAACAAAAGAAATCGCCGAAATGTCTTTCGGCCGCCCCGGACGGTTGGTTGATTTTTTGAAAAATCCGGAGGAATTGAAAAAATGGCGCGTGGCGGAAAAAGAATTTGCCGGCGTTATCAGCGGCGATTTGGCGCAAAAATTCGCCTATGCCAAAAAAATCACCGATGAGGAAAAGGAAAAAATGAAAGAGGCGGACGCGCGAATAACCTTGAACGAGATTCTTGAAATTTGGCAAAATCATTTTCGCCGCCTCTTACTGGAGGCCTTAAATGACCCCCAAAGGGTCCGGCCCCTTTTGAAAGGGTCCGACCCTTTTAAAAATTTTGGTGCGCAAAAAATTGCCGGCACATTAAAAAAAATCCAAACTTTGGATTTTGAATTGCGCACCACCAACGCGCATCCGCGCCTGACCATTGAAAACTTCTTTATGGATTTGTAATCTAAATAAAAAATAAAAAGCTTTTGGCTTTATTAGTAGCGGGGCAGAAATATTATTCGCGATGAATTGCATGAATGACTTATCAATTTATGCGCTTCTAATAATTTCTTATTATGCGCTTTTTGCATATCATCCGTATCATCCGTATCATCTATAACGACAAAGCTTGTTGCCCCGCATTTCGGGCATCCCCAGAATACAAAAATTTCCATATTAATGCACCATCAGTATTTTGAATAATTTTATGATTTTGTCAAGATTAACAATAGGGAAAAATCTGATAGAATAAAAGCACGTTTAAATTTTCAGTTTTCATTGAATTTTCAATGTTGCAATGGCCAAACGGAATTTAGTATTTTTTATTTTGATAATTGGTTATTGATAATTTATTGGAAATTGTTAATTGGAAATTGTTAATTCCGCCCTTGGCGGTTATTTATGGAATACAAAGAAATAATCAAAAGATTAGCGCCGGAGTTTGACAAGGCGTTGCAATATCTGGATCGGGAATTGGCGAAGCTCCATACCGGGCGCGCCAGCGCGTCGCTGGTGGAGGATTTGGTGGTGGATTGTTTCGGGCAGAAATGTCCGCTCAAGCAGTTGGCAATGATTTCGGCGCCCGAACCGCGCCAGATTGTTATTCAGCCGTGGGATAAGTCCTATTTTGAGCCGATACAGAAAGCGATTGAGGCGTCGCAGTTGGGATTGTCGCCCGCCGCGGAAGGCGCGGTGATCCGCGTTTCCGTGCCGGATCTCACCGGCGAATACCGCCAGAATTTGGCGCGCTTGATTGCCAAAACGCAGGAAGACGCCCGCCAGGCGATGCGCCGCGCCCGCGACGACGCTTGGTCGCAAATCCAGCGCTTGGAGCGCACCGGCGAGATTCGCGAAGATGACAAGTTTCGCGGCAAGGATGAATTGCAAAAATTGATTGATGACTATTCCAAAAGAATTGACGAAGCCGGCGAGCGCAAGAAAAAAGAAATTGCCGAATAAAATAAATTTTTCAATTTTCAATTTTCAATTTTCATTAAATTTTCATTGCTCCAATTTCCAAACAAACGTAGTTTTTGCGATTGTTTGAATTGTTGGAGCACTGCCTCATTTATTGAAAACTGATGAATGAAAACTGAAAATTATGCCAGATGGTTGCCACTATTTTGTTGAGCATTTTGACTTTAAGCTTGTTGATTCTTCTCCATGAATTGGGGCATTTTTATTTTGCCAAAAAATTCGGCGTCAACGTTGAGGAATTCGGGATGTTTTTGCCGCCGCGGATTTGGGGCAAAAAGATCGGCGAAACGATCTATTCCATCAATTGGATTCCTTTCGGAGGATTTGTCAAAATGCAGGGAGAAGATGACAACAACCAAAAAGAGCCGCGGAGTTTTGCCTCAAAGCCGATTTGGCAGAGAGCGGTTATTATTGCCGCGGGAGTGGTTTCTTTCTGGCTGATTTCCGTCGTGATCCTTTCGGGAGTTTTTATGTCCGGCGCGGTGGAGGCGGTTGATGACAACGATCCGGCGGCAAACGCCCGGGTGCAAATCATCTCGGTGGTTGCCGATTCGCCGGCGTTTTCGGCGGGGATTAAAACCGGCGATATCGTCAAAAGTGTAAGGGTTGGCGGTGAAATAACGCCGGTTGACAGGGTGGCGCAAGTTCAGGAGGCGGCCGCGGATTTTGGCGGCCGCGAGATGATTTTGGAAATTGAACGCGCCGGAAATGTTTTGGAAATCGGTTTGGTCCCGCGCGAAAATCCGCCGGCGGGGGAAGGCGCGATGGGAGTGGGATTAATGCGCACGGCCCAAAAATCATATTCGTTTTTTTCGGCCGTCGGCAACGGGGTGGCCGCGACGTGGAGAATGACTGTTGGAGTTTTTGACGGCTGGGGGCAGATTATCGGCCGGTTGGTGAAAAAAGAGGGGATGCCGCCGGGCGCGGAGTTGGTGGGCCCGATCGGCATCGTGGGATTGATGTCGGATCAGGCGCAAATGGGCTGGAATTATTATCTGCAATTTGTCGCGATGATCTCGGTCTATCTGGCGGTGTTAAACGCACTGCCGATTCCCGCGCTGGACGGCGGGCGTTTGATATTTTTGGCGCTGGAAGCGATCCGCCGCAAACCGGTTTCGGAAAAAATTGAACAATCCCTCACCGCGGTTTTCTATGGATTGCTGATGGTGTTGATGCTGTTCGTGATCGTCAAAGACATTATCCGCTTATTTTAAATTTTTTGAATTACGAAACTCTTATTCGGCAAGTATTTTCGCGGAGCACGAAAATTTTATTGCTATAAAATTTCCTAGTATTTTGCGCCGGTCGCGCAAAATAATGCTCCGGCGAAAACACTCGCCTCAACGATTTTCATAATTCAAAGTAATTTGCCAAAACGATGTTGCAATCACGGCTTTTTGCCAAAACCAGAAAGGAAGAATTGCCCGGAGAGATGAGCGCGGGGACGCGCTTGCTTTTGCGCGCGGGATTTATTGACCAAACCGCCGCCGGAATCTATGCAATGTTGCCACTGGGGCTTTTGGTGTTGCAAAAAATAGAAAGGATTATTGCCGGCAAAATGGACGAGGCGGGGGCGCAAAGGATTTTACTGCCCGCGCTCGTTCCAAAAAAGAATTGGGAAACCACCGGCCGCTGGAACAGTTTTGACGTTTTATACAAGGTGAAAAGCCGCCAAGAAGCGGAATACGCGCTGGGGGCGACTCACGAGGAAATTGCCGCGCCGCTGGTGCAAAAATTCGCGCGGTCATACAAAGATTTTCCGATCGCCGTTTATCAAATCCAGACCAAATTCCGCGACGAGTTACGCGCCAAATCGGGATTGTTGCGCGGCCGGGAATTTTTGATGAAAGACCTTTATTCGTTCCACATTGATCAAAAAGACTGCGACAACTATTATGAAAAAATCAAACAGGCCTATTTTGAAATTTTCAACGCCGCGGGGGTGGGGCGCGCCGTTCATCTCACGCTGGCCGACGGCGGCAGTTTTTCAAAATTTTCGCACGAATTCCAGGCGGCGACTGCCGCCGGCGAGGACACGATTTATCATTGCGCCGCCTGCGGCTTCACGGTTAACCGCGAAATCAAGGAAGATTATCCCCAATGTCCGGAATGCGGCGGCCAAAATTTCAGCGAAGAAAAAGCCATTGAAGTGGGCAACATTTTCAAGCTGGGAACAAAATACAGCGGGCCGTTTTCTTTTGAGGCCGCCGGCCAAGAGGGCCAAAATTTGCCGGTACTGATGAACTGTTACGGCATCGGCCTCACTCGCCTGATGGGGACCGCGGCGGAAATTTCGCGCGACGACGCGGGGCTGATATGGCCCGAAAATATCGCGCCGTTTTTTGCGCATCTGATCGTTCTGGAAGCCAAGGACGGCGAAACCGACGCAAAAATCAGAAGCGCCGCCGGAAAAATTTACGAAGATTTACAAAAAGCCGGAATCGGCGTATTATACGATGACCGGCGGCAAAAATCCGCGGGCGAAAAATTCGGCGACGCCGACTTGATCGGCATCCCTCGGCGGGTGGTTGTGAGCACCAAAACATTGAAGCAAGACGCCGTTGAGGTTAAAAACCGCGGGGGAAAAGAGGCGACTTTGATAAAAGTCAAAGAGATTGATAACTTTTTGAAAAATGAAAATCTGGGATAAATTGCAAAAATTGTTTTCCGAAGATATGGCCATTGATCTGGGGACGGCCAATTGCGTGGTCTACGTCCAAGACCGGGGAATTGTGATGTTTGAACCGTCGGTGGTGGCGGTAAATCAAAAAACCGGCCAGATTCTGGCGGTGGGCGAAGAGGCCAAAAAAATGGTGGGGCGGACTCCCGCGCACATCACCGCGGTGCGGCCGATGCGCCACGGTGTGATTTCGGATTTTGAAGTGACCGAACAAATGTTTCGCTATTTCATTGAAAAAGCGCGCAAGCGGAAACTGCTCTTGAATTTGCGGCCGCGCGTGATCGTGGGCGTGCCGGTGGGCGTTACCGAGGTGGAGAAAAAGGCGGTGATTGACGCGGGGAAATCGGCGGGCGCGCGCGAAGTGTTTTTGATTGAAGAGCCGATGGCGTCGGCGATCGGCATCCGTTTGCCGGTGCAGGA
>DIWQ01000041.1 GCA_002423555.1 Patescibacteria group bacterium UBA6102 | reverse complement strand
CTTCGGTTTGTTCCAATCCCACGCCGGTTTTCAAAAACAAAGGAAAAAACGGATGCAAGGCGCTTTCCGCCAGCAACACCGCGAACGCCAGCGCCACATAGCCGGAAATTTTTTTGGAAAACGACATTTTGGCGGTCTTGGCAAAGCTTTTGGCAAATCCCGCCAGCGCCGTTTGCCGCCGATTTGTTTCCCATGAATGGGTAATCATCCCCGCCGAAAGCACCCCCGCATAAACGCAAATGGCCGCCGAAACCATAAACGCGGCTTCAAAGCCGCACCGCCAAACGATGATCGCGCCCGCAACGGGTGCGGCGGCCGCGGCCCAGTAGCTGGCATTGTAAAACCAGGAAAAATCCTGTTCGGCGGCGCCGTTGGAATTTTTAATCATCAGCGCGCGCAGGGACGTGAAAAAAAACGCCGCCGACAATCCCAGCGCGATCTGCCACCCATAGATTGCAACGGCGTTTTGCGCGTCAAAGGCCATCGCCAGCGCGTAGGCGCCATACCCCAAACACGCAACAGCGGCCATCAGCGCCGGATGAACCAAGCGCGTCAAAAATCCCGCCAGCGGCGCGCCCAGCGCCATCGGCAAATAGATCAAGAAATAAACCTTGCCGATTTGCGCCAAAGAAAGCCCGCCCGCGGCCAGAAACAGCGGATAATAAAGCGAAAAAATTTTGTAGCCGAACATCAGCGAAAAATGCGCCAACGCCGCATCGCGCCCGATGTGATT
Source organism: Patescibacteria group bacterium UBA6102 (assembly GCA_002423555.1). Classification (GTDB taxonomy): domain Bacteria; phylum Patescibacteriota; class Minisyncoccia; order Minisyncoccales; family UBA5738; genus UBA5738. Next base: position 3,926 of record DIWQ01000041.1, on the reverse strand, counting down.
GCCACTGCCGCTATTTTCCATAATTCTCAATATGCCTCATTATGTATTTGATTTTTTCAATTGCCAGCGTTTCCATATCTTGATATTACCAAATCACGACAAAAAAACCACCCGCGAATTTTCTCCGGCGTTTTAAATTTCCAACAAGAAAAATTTTGATGTTTTTTGCCATGGCAAAAAACATACAACCTTGGACGCTTTATCCGCCATTGCAATAAACTACGCCGGGGCAGAGCCCCGACGTATTCCGGCGCTCCGCTTCGCTACGCGATCGGAAAAGTTTGTTTCCCCGCCATTCATCCCCGGGGCAAAGCCCCGAGGTATTCTGGCGGGTAAATAAAAAAATCCGGTGGCGCGATTCGGATTTCCATTAGCTCATGCTCCGGAAAATATTTTTAAATATATTCCCTATTCAATCCAAAATGATTTTTCGTCGAGCAAAACTATCAATTTACCCTTAAAGCTTCTTGCCGTTTTCATTTGGCAGAAAATGTTTTTCAATGCCGCGGCGATTTTTTCAAAAGTCGGCGGCACAACTTTTATCAAGACTATTCCCGCGTATTCATTGGCGGCAAATAGATTCGGCAACGCAAAATCATTATCATGAGTGATAATTATTCGTGATTCCTTTTTGGCGATTACGGCAATTTCTTTGTCCGATGACCCTTTTTTTGCCAATTTCACATCATGTCCCGCGGCAAGAAGCATTTTTGCCAGGCGCAATTTGACATTTTCATCAACAAGAAACTTCATCAAATTTTTTGATTGTTTGCGCACTGCCTCGTTGCGCCGCCTGCGCGGCATAGCTTAACGCCGCATTGATATGTTTCTTGGTAATTGATGGAAAGTCCGCCAAAATTTCTTCAACGGTTTCGCCGGCGGCAAGCATTTCCAAAACCTGCCAAACCATCACGCGAGTACCGCGAAAAGTCAATTTTCCGTGGCAAATTTCCGGGTCAGCGACAATATATTTATTGATTGAAAGCGAAGCCATATTTTAAAGAAGATAATTAATAGTGCGCCTTAATCATAACAATAAGACTTTGTTTGTCAATTTCAGAAAAAAATAAATCCGGCGGCACAATTCGGATACTTCTCCAAACCACGCTAACCGGATACAATCTATTTACGTTTTTCAGCAAGCTTCTTTTCTACGCTCGCAATATGGGGAGTGGCAGAATTGCCAGTACTAAGTTCATGCTGGCAATATTGCTTCAATGCCCGCCTATAGGCGACGCACGCTTCACTAAGCCGACCAAGAGCGCGCAAAGCATCGCCTTCGTTCTGGTATCCGTGACCAGCGGTCAAGAAATCCCCTTTTAGCGCGGATGTTTTACCAACCGTATGGCCGATGAGCACCCCTTGCTCATAATCTTTTGCCCAGCGGGAAAGAATTCCCCGCGTATTCCATGTCGATATTTCATCTGGAAACTCCTCTAACGCTTCGTCACTTGCTTCCCACGCTCCACTCTCATTACCCAAAACCCACAAGGCAAGGGGCAAGACATTATATGCGGAAAGCCGCTGCCTGTTATCTTCAGAAAACGCGATAACATCTTCCGCATATACCACCGCATCTCTCGCATTGCTTAACTTATTCTTATCATCACCTTTTATGGCCAGATAATATAACGCCCATGCTCTTATTCGGCAAGCTTCACCGAATTCTTCCCGTGTTGTTGTCTTTTCCGGTGAAGCAAGGTCGTATGCTTTTTGATATTCGCCCCTTCTGTACAATTTTTCTGCTTCTTCCAGTTTTTTCATCACGCTAATCTATCTCCTATTTTCTCAATCAAGGAACTATTCGTATTAAGTCATATTTTGGAGATTTGTCAAGGTTTGAGGCAGTGCCCGGAATTTGAATGCAAAATTAAAGGGTCTAACCCTCGCGGTAACGAGGGATAGACCCTTTGCGGAAAGTTAAGAGAGATGGTGGTTTTTCAGTTCGCGGCGAAGATTTTTTTGGTCGGGAAAAGCGATTGCCAGCAGGGCCCAAAATCGCGGCGAATGGTTGAATTCTTTCAAGTGGCAAAGCTCGTGCGCCACGATATAGCCGGCCAGCCGATCCGGCAAAAACACCATCCGATAATTGAAATTCAGATTACCCTTCGCCGAACAGCTTCCCCATCGCGTCCGCTGGTTGCGAATCGCCACGCGGTTGTATTTGAAGCCGTAGACCGCGCTCAATTCGGCGATTTTATCAAAAACAAGCCTTCGCACCGCCGGGCGATGCTCCAAAAATTCCCGGCGGCGGGCAGGCGGTAAAAGACTTTTTTGGCTTTTGGATTCGGCGATCTTGCCCAAAATCCAATTCGCTTTTTGGCGCAAAAATCTTGCCACCAAAAAATCGGGAAATAATTCGGGTTTGCTGGCAAAAACCTCGCCACCGGATCTGACAACAACGCGCAGATTTCTCGTCCGCGCGCTTGTTTTCAGGCAATAAGCCACCTTTTGCCCCTTCAAAATGATTTCTTTGTTTTTGTTTCTCATTCCTTGTTCCTCATCGTTCATTACTACCGATTGTCTCCCGATCCGTGCAAAACCCCCCGCTCTTTTCGGTCGGCCAGTTTTTCAATGTTTTTTTGGGCGATATTTTCCAGATCCAAATCCAACTCCACCGCCAGATTGGCGATATACCACAAAACATCGCCCAGCTCCTTTTCCAATTCGGCGCGGCATTTATCATCAACGACATTGTCCCGGTCGCGGACGATTTTTTTGATTTTTTCGGCCACTTCGCCGCTTTCGCCGCAAAGCCCCAACGCCGGATAAACAAAATTTTTTCCCGCCCCGGCATAGATGGCGGTTTTCCGCGCTAATTTTTGATATTCGCTGAATTCCATAGGTTTTTTAATTAAAATTATGTTTGTGCATATCTGTTCGCGTTAATACGCATATATATTCTTCCAAGGATACTAACGATATTTTGCCATCAATTCGGCGGTTTCCAGAATATGGCCGGAGATGGCGGCGTTGAACCGTTCAATCGGTGCACCGTCATTGAGACACATTTTCGTGTCCAGCGCGTAAAGCGTGAAAATGTAGCGATGCGTTCCGCCCGGCGGACACGGGCCGACATAACCGATCTTGCCGTTGGTGGTCTTCCCCTGCCGGGCGCCGGGCAGAATCCCGCCTATATCAATTTTTTCGGTTTTTGGCGGAATGCCAAACAATATCCAATGGATAAAAATTCCTCCGAGCGCGTCGGGATCGCGCAACACCAGCGCCAGCGATTCGGCCGCCGCCGGCACGCCGGAAATTTCCAGTGGCGGGCTTGACTCGGCACCATCGCAAGTGTGCGCCGGCGGAAACCCGTCATTGTTTTGAAATATGGGACTGCCAAGTTTCATCGTTTTTTGTGTTATTTATTTCCAGCGGCATCAAATTAACAGGCGGGCCAGGCGCAATTCTTCAAAAGTGGCGGTGCCCCCCAGCAATTCCATTGCCGGCGTCAGCGGATAGGCGCCATTTTCGTTTTGCGATTTTTTCAGCGCGGTTTTCATTTGCTTTATTTTTTCGGGCGGCAAATTTTTCGCCAGCCCGGAAAAATCAAAATCGGGAAATTTGGCTTTCAGTTTTTCGCAATGCGCCAAAATCGTGCCCGCGGTAAGATTCCGCTTTTCGGCAATCTCGGCCAGTGAAAATTTTTGGTTAAGCAATTCGCGCGTCGCCGCCACCGTGTCAACTTTTTCCTTTGCCGGTTTCGCCGGCGAAAAGCGGCGCGGCGGCAAAATTTTGGCGGCAATTTGGCGCGCGGAAATTTCCGACCGGCGTTTCAAATCCTTATCAAACTCCAAAACTTCGGCGTTGACTTGCAGGGAAATTTTGTTGAATCCCGCCAGCGACAATCCCGCCGAAGAACGCACGCGCGACAGCGCCACATAGCCCATCCCCGGTTCAAACGACTGGCGCAAATCCACCCGGGC